>NZ_JAUBTL010000111.1:0-9436 GCF_036702475.1 Microcoleus sp. D2_18a_B4 | reverse complement strand
ATTTTAAAGTCCCAAAAGCCTTTCGACCCCAATTATTTACTTGCTACCCCTTGACAGTTCAAGACAGTATCTACAGGCAATTGTAGGGGCGGCTTTCACCAACTATCTATGTCTAAAACCAACAATCTCGTAAACTCGCTCCCGCCCAACCGATGGATTAATTTCTAATAACCAGGCTCCTCCTCGTACTCAGGAGTCTTAGTCTTCTCAGGGATATTCACCCGAGGAGCCTGGTAAGGCTTCGGTGCCTCATCGTCAGCCCAAGCATCAGCCTCCACATCATCCTCATACTCGTACTCCACCACCGGCTGCTTCGGGCGAGAAATCTCAGGGCGAGTGTACTGCGGCTTCTCCTCGTACTCCTCCTCGTAATCGTCCTCCTCACCGCCCCAATTATCCTCTTCGTAATCGTCGTAATCGTCGCTTATTGGCTCAGGCTGCTGTACCTGCACCGCGCGCATGGGCGGCTGGCGAACCGCAGGCCGATTCCACTCTAAATCCTCATCCCAAGGAACTTCCTCCACCGCAGGCGCAGCTACCCGGCTCCGCATTTCCGGTGCAGGTATCCGCACGCCCGGGCCCAATTGATTTCCCGTAGCCACGGGTTTCGGATAATAACCTGCCTCGTCCTCTTCTCGTTCCCAAGGTGCTTGGCCCAAACCAACGCGCTCCAGCAAACCCACACTAAGCTGCCTGAGCCTTTCCTCGGAACCTTCAAACACAATCAAGCGATTCGGGCCGCTGCTGACAATTTCCTCAATCCCCAATTCGTAAGTGCTGAGAACTTGGTCGGGGATTTGGGGGATTCCCAAGGAAGCGATAATTATAGAAACTAACTTACCGTCTTCGGGGTCGAACCTAAAGCCCCGCACCCTACCCAAAAGTTCGCCGGTTTCGGTAATAACTTCGCTGTTAATCAAAATGCTGTAGACTTCAACATCAACATCATCTTCGATCGCGCTCTCATCTTCCACCAACAGCACGTCGCCGATTTCGCTGACATTGCTGAGGAACATAAACCTCGGCATTCCAGCGACCGCGAATATATTATCTCGCAGACCGATCGCCACAACTTCCCGCCGATCGATGTCCACCCACAATTGACTAACCACCCCCAAGCGTTTACCTCTGTCGCGAGTGATGACTTGAGTGCCGAGAATATCGGAGCGTTGGCAGATTTGTTCTGATGTCATTCTAACTTTAATCCTTATTTATCATAAAAATGGGCCTAAAACCCCCGTGCTTCTAGCACGGCTTTGCTGTATGCTTGTAGTAGTGGAAAGGTAATCAACCACTCTAAAAACCTAGCTGTCAAAAGACAAAGCGCTGAACCTTGAAAATTGAATCTAAGCGGTTCTACTGCATTTTTCTAGACTCCACCTCGCAGTAGGTAAAAGATTCAGAGGAGCTAGACAAACAGCATGTGAAGCGAATTTGCTTCAAACTGAAACAGGACTTGCCTAAAAGCAAATAGGGTAGGGCATACCCGAATTAACGCTTGGGGAGAGTCCCACCTCTGGGCTAGAGACTTCAAGGAATCTAGTTTAAGTGGTCTCGGTGAGCCAAGAATCCTCGTACCTTCAGGTCGAGGAGTGTCAATAAGTACATATATCACTCAACACGAGCGTTAACAGACACTCCGGGACTACAACTTCAGTCAGTCGATTTTAGATTTGAGATTTTAGATTTTAGATTTACTCCACAGAGGAATGTGGGAGCTGGAACTAGGGTCTAAAATTTTGATCTATCCACGACTGTTGTCGGCGGCTTGTACCCGTTTTTGGGTAGGGTCATCAACAGACACTCCGGGACTACAACTTCAGTCCTATGACTTGAGTATAAGCTCCCCGCGCTTGAGTAACGCCAATTGTACGCTCAGCCGATTGAATCATAGGTCGCCGCAAACTCACAACAATAAACTGGGCTTGTTCAGACTGTCGTTTTATCATTCTAGCTAATCGCTCCACATTTGCCCCATCCAGAAACATATCCACTTCATCAAAAGCGTAGAACGTAGACGGGCGGTAGCGTTGCAGCGCAAAAATAAAACTCAGCGCCGTCAGCGACTTTTCGCCTCCAGACATGGAAGCCAGCCGCTGTACGGGTTTGCCCTTCGGGTGAGCCACCAAATTCAAGCCACTGCTGAAGGGGTCTTCCTGGTCATCTAGCTGGAGATAGCCATCGCCTTCGGAAAGTTCCGCAAAGATAGTCTGGAAGTTCTCGTTAACCGCGTCGAAAGCTTCTTTAAAAGCGCGCCGCCTGAGTGTGGTAAAATTTTCGATTCTCAACAGCAGTTCAGTGCGTTCTCCTTCCAATGTCGTCAATTTTTGACTTAATTCTTGAAGGCGTTCTTGAGTGCGGTTGTACTCTTCCAAGGCTAGCATATTGACTGGTTCTAAAGCTTGAATGCGTTTGGCGATCGCCTTTACTTCTTGCTGCAATTCCGTCAAATTGGCTTTCTCGACATTTTCAGGAATCGACGGCACGGGGTCGGGCATTTCCGCCCGCTGCGTTTCCAATAGAGTGCGGACTGCGGCTAATTGTTCCCGGCGTTCTTGCTGAGTTTCGTGGAGTTTTTGCAACTGCCATTGTAACTGTTGTTTGGCTAAATGCTGTTCTCGCAGTTGAGATTCTGCCCGATCGCGCTCTCCCTTCTGCACGCCCAATTTTTCCTCAATTTCCCCCAAAGCCGCCTTAGCTTCCGCAATTTGTCCATCGAGTTCTAACTGCTGCGAAACAATGCGATCGAGTGCATCCGCCCCCGCGTTTTGCTGCACTTGCCATTCCTGCAATTTCTCGCTGCCTTCCTTAATTTTCTCTTCCAAACGCCCGAATTGATTTTCCAAGTCTACAAGGCGCTGCTGGACGTTTCTCAGAGCCAATTCTCGCTCTTGGAGTTGCGCTTCTAGAGCGCGCAAACCCGATTGCATTTGCTGCCATTCGCTGTGACTGTTCGACTCTTCCAACTGCGCCAAAGTTTGGCGGTACTGCTGCAATTGAGTTTCTTGTGCGGGCAATTCTCGTTCCAGCAACTGCAATCTCGATCGCGAATTAGTTAATTCCTGTGTATTTTTCGCAATTTGCGATCGCACTTGTTCCTGTTGCGCTTGCAAATTCTTAATTTCTGACTCCAACTGTTCCAAGCGCAACTGATTTTCGCGCAAATTCTGTTTCGCTTCCATCAATTCTTGGCTGCGAGTTTTGACGGCAACAGACGCGCGATCGATCGCAATTTTGCACCGTTCCAAAATCCGCTCAATTTCCTCCAACCTTTCTTGCAAAGAGGCGATCGTCCTGGCTTCACTAGCAGCCTCACTAGCCTCAACCGTGCCAAAATGTAAGGTAGATCTATTAGTAGAACTTCCCCCAGTCATCGCCCCGCTAGTTTCCAAAATTTCCCCGTCCAAAGTGACAATCCGGTACTGTCCCAAATAGCGGCGAGCATCGCTGAGGTTGCTAAACACAACCGTACTGCCAAAAACGTAAGCAAAAATTTCCTGATACCGCGAATCGCAGTCAATCAAATTAACAGCCGCATCCACAAACCCAGCCGCGCGCCGCAAATTTTCATTCACAGAATATCTGCCGCCTCTAATCTTATTCAAAGGCAAAAACGTCATCCTTCCCGCCCGTTTTTGTTTCAACAATTCGATCGCAGCAGCAGCCACGCTGTCATCTTCCACCACCATATTTCCCATACGCCCGCCCGCCGCAATTTCCAGCGCCAACTGATAGCGCGGTTCCACCCTACCGAGTTGAGCCACCAAGCCACAAACTCCGCCAATTCCACTTTGCGCGACAATTTTTGCTGTAAACGTTCCCGTCGCTTCTTGCAGTGCTTGAAACTGCACTTCTAGCTTGTCTAATTTGCGCTGTCTTTCCCGCTGTTCTTCCAACAAACGAGTTTGAGTTTCCTGTTGCAGTTGCAATTCTTGTTCGGCTTCGACTAAAATCTGATTTAGCGATTCTACTTGCAAAGATGCCACGCCTTTGGTTTCCACAAGGCGAGATTGTTGCTCTTTTTTGGTTGCAATTTCCTGTTCCAATACTTGCAGCGATTGGTTTTGTTCTTGAATTTGACTTTGCAGGCGATCGGCTCTTTCTCCGATAGTAGCTTGTTCTGTACGCTGCGGTTCCAAAGTTTGTTGAATTGTTTCGATTTGGCGGTGCAGTTCCGTTTGCTGCTGTACCCAAACTTCGGCCGTCGAGGCGATCGCATTTGCAATTTCCCGATTTTCATCTAAACTTTGCTGGGCTGCGTCCCGCTGTTCCTGAAAACTCCCCTGCTGAGATTTAACATAAGATATTTCAATCTCAATTTGCTCCAAACTTTGCCGGAATTGGCGAACTTCTTCCTCGGTTTGTGCTATGTTAGCAGCTATTTGCCCAGCAGTTTTTTCCAAATCCTGTTTGCGATTTTGCAGTTGCCGCCGTTCCGCTTCCTGAGTTGCAATCGTCGCTTGCAAAGCCAACAATTCTGACTCTCCCAAAGCTTTAACGCGGGCATTCAGTGCGTCAAGTTCGGCGGTTGCTTCTTGAATTTGGGTGCTAATTGTTTGCAGTTGTTCGGTGAGAGATGCAGAAGTGCGATCGCCCGTTTCGATTTGTTCTCGCAGCTTCCATTCTTGCTGCTGCAATTGACGGAATTTCAGCACAATTTCCCATTGCGACTTTTCTTGAAATTCCGCCCGCAATTTTTGATATTTTTCCGCTTTTGTGCGATCGGTAGCAAGTCTATCGCGCTGAGACATCAGCTCTTTTTCCACAATCCGGCTGCGTTCTTCCACCTCCTTAACTTCATCCAACTTCTGCCTAGCTAAAGAGATTTTGCGATCGAACTGAGCCACCCCAGCCAATTCGTCAATGATTTCTCGGCGTTCCTTAGAATTCATCGAAATAATGCTGGTAACGTCTCCTTGCAGGACGACGTTATAGCCTTCGGGATAAATTCGCAAGCGGTTGAGTTGTTCGTGAAGTTGAGTCAGCGTGCAAGGTTGACCGTTAATGTAATAAGTTGAAGTGTAAGTACCTTGGCGAGTTACCCGAAGTTTGCGCGTCACACTCCACTCATCCGGTTTGGGATTTTGGATTTTGGATTTTTTATTAGTAGCGAGTAGTTGTCCGTTGTTGTCTTGAGTTGCTGCGATTTCAATCTCTTCTACGTCTTCAACAGATAACTCATCCGATTTTGGATTTGGGATTTTTGATTTTCGATTGACAGGAGATGATTGGCCGTTGTTGTCTTGAGTTTCGGCAGTTTCTATCCCTTCGGCTTCTGCAACTAGAGGCGATTCTTGATTGACAGGAGATGATTGGCCGTTGTTGTCTAGAGTTTCGGCAGTTTCTATCCCTTCAACTTCCTCTGCTTCAACAGATAACTCATCTGCTGCATTTTCATCCTCATCTTCATCCCGCGCGAACCATTCCTCCCCCACATCTTCCAGCGCAAAGGTAGCAGTCACGCTAGCTTCGATCGTACCGCGTTTGTTTTGGGCGCTGTTCACCAAATCCGGCAAACGTTCAGCCCGCATTCCCTTAGAACTCGAAAGTCCGAGACAAAACAGCAAAGCGTCGAGGATGTTGGACTTCCCAGAACCGTTGGGCCCGGAAACCACAGTAAAACCGGGCAGCACGGGAATGGCCGTCGTGCCGCCAAAAGATTTAAAGTTAGTCAGTTCGATCCGCTTAATGTGAACCATATGCTAGGAGTAGCTTTGGCTCTCGGTTGTTGTCACAAAAAATACTCGGTAAGTGGGAAGCTCCGAGACTTTAGTCCTGAGAGGAAAACGACCCGGCGATTTCAATCGCCTTGAATCCCCTCGCGGGGCAGAGGGGTATGGTTGCCCCTCCGGTGAGGATATGGTTGTCCTCAATCTCCCATTTCTAGGGTAAAGTTAGCTTCGCCAATGTTATAGAGGCTTGTTAGGCTGGCAGCACTGTCTCAGTGACTTTAAGACTGTTTAACTACTAGCGACAGGGCAGGGGACTAGCTTCGCATCCCAGGGTGTCATGACCTAAATAACGTAGCCTGTTAAGGCTTAGGCTGGTCAGTACAGCTTGTTTGATTTCTCTTACAAGCTCAGTGGCTTTAGCCCTGAGTTACTGACAGGGTAGCACAGGCAATGGGGCGATCGACAATGTGTTAACTTTCTAGCATTGTCGATCGAACCGATATCTTACACCTTCGTCAACAACCCAGCCGGCTTTTACTTAAAAAGCTCGTTGACAAAAGTACAATATCTCCGATCCGAGCGAGCGCTACAAATTAACGTAAATTTTGATACAGATAACTCCATGAAACTCGATCGACATTATTTGTGCGAGTAAACCTGAAAGCCTTGTCCCTAGTGAATTTCAGCAAATATAATTCCCGGAATCCCTAATGTTACCCCTAGACATATAAAAACTTTCCGGTAAAATCGAACCAAAATTAATAATGTATAAAGTAACGAAGCGAATTATGGAGGGCAAACCCATTACACCAGCTCAGAACTCATCTAACCTGCCAGCTTCACCTGAAAGCGACCAACAAGTATTGCAAATTTGGGGTCGCCAGCCCCTTAAAGGACATATCAAAATCAGTGGCGCCAAAAACTCGGCCTTAGTCGTCATGGCAGGAGCCCTGCTATGCCCAGAGGATTGCCGTCTCCGCAACGTTCCTGGTCTAGTCGATGTCGCCCGCATGGGGCAAATTCTCTCGGCTGTAGGAGTCAAATTACAGCAGAACGGGGACGTTTTAGACATCAACGCCAGCAACCTCATAGACGCTCAAGCCCCTTACGAATTAGTCAGCCAACTGCGGGCGAGCTTCTTCATCATCGGGCCGCTGGTAGCGCGTTTGGGATTTGCCAAAGTGCCCTTGCCCGGTGGGTGCGCCATCGGCGCGCGACCTGTTGAACTCCACGTTCGCGGTCTGCAAGCCCTCGGTGCCGAAGTCCACATCGACCACGGCACGGTTCACGCTTACGTCAAAGGGCCAAACCGCCGCCTCAAAGGAGCCAAAATTTATTTGGACTACCCCAGCGTCGGCGCAACTGAAACTTTGATGATGGCGGCGACTCTGGCTGAAGGAGAAACCGTGATTGAAAATGCTGCTCAAGAGCCGGAAGTCGCAGATTTGGCGAATTTCTGCCGCGCTATGGGAGCAAAAATTCAAGGGGCTGGCACGAATACGATCGTCATTTCGGGAGTTCCCAAGCTGCACGCGGTAGACTATTCAATTATTCCCGATCGCATCGAAGCCGGAACATTTTTAGTAGCAGGAGCCATCACTCACTCGGAAATCAGTTTGTCGCCGGTAATTCCCGACCACCTGACCGCAGTCATTGCCAAATTGCAGACAATTGGGGCGAAAATTATTGCAGAATCCCCCGACATTTTGCGGATAGTTCCCGGCCAAACTCACTCGGCCACAGACATCGAAACTCTGCCTTATCCCGGTTTCCCCACAGATATGCAAGCTCAGTTTATGGCTTTGCTGACGCTGAGCGAGGGCGACAGCTTGATCAAAGAAACCGTGTTTGAGAATCGCTTGCGCCACGTAGCAGAGCTCAACCGCATGGGCGCCGACATTCGCCTTAAAGGCAATGTAGCGATTGTGCGCGGAGTGTCGCGGCTGTCGGGTGCGCCGGTAGTGGCAACAGATTTGCGGGCTTCGGCCGCGTTAGTGTTAGCGGGACTTGCAGCCGATGGTGTCACCACCATCAGCAGCTTGCAGCACTTAGACCGCGGCTATGAGCAGTTAGAGGTGAAACTGCAAAAATTAGGAGCTAAGTTGCGACGGGTCAAAGAGGGTACAGACCCGGCGACTGCTGAGGCTCCTGTCAATCCCGTGCGATCGGGTTTAAAGTAGTCAGAAGGAAGAAGGAAGAAGGAAGAAGGAAGAAGGAAGAGGAAAAAAGGAAGAAGCAAAAGAATTCCCCATGCCCAATTCCCCATGCCCCATGCCCAATTCCCAATTCCCAATTCCCCATTCCCAACTGACTAAAATGTCGAACATACCCCTCATCGGTTTGAAAGCAGACCAGTTTCGCCACCCGCTAGACTTGGAAGCCACCAGCACTCTCAAACAACTGCCCGGCCTGGATTTGATGGTGCGGCAGTTGCTGGGACAACTGGGCGAACAGTTTTTTATGCTGGAAAATCTGGCTTCCAGCGTCCAAGTCGGCGAAAATCAATTGCCCCACCTGCATCAATTGCTGTTGGATGCCTGCAAAACTCTGGATTTGGAAGCGCCGCAGCTTTATGTCCGCCAGCATCCGATGCCAAATGCTTACACCTTTGCGATGCGGGGAAAACAGCCTTTTGTGGTGATGCACACTTCTCTGATTGATTTGCTCACAGACGAGGAAGTTAAGGCAGTAATTGCTCACGAGTTGGGGCATTTGAAGTGCGAGCACGGAGTTTACCTGACTCTGGCTAATTTAATTGTGTTGGCGGCCGGTCAAATTTCGCCTGTGGGAGCCGTGCTGGCGCAGGGTTTGCAGGCGCAAATGTTGGAATGGTTGCGGTGTGCGGAATTTACGTGCGATCGCGCCGCCTTGCTCGCCACTCAAAACCCAAAAGTGGTAGCATCGGTGCTGATGAAACTGGCCGGAGGTTCGCCGACTTTAGCTTCCAAACTGAATGTCGATGCGTTTTTGGCGCAGGCGCGGGCCTACGACGACCTCAGCAGCACTCAACTGGGAGAAATGCTCAAACAAGCTCAGACGGCTCAGTTGTCCCATCCTGTACCAGTATTGCGCGCCAGAGAGATCGATCGTTGGGCAAGTTCAAAAGATTATGAATCTTTGCTTGCAGGAAATCGATCGGTGTGTTATGATGGTGAAACCCAAAAGGGCGGGTGGCGAAATTGGTAGACGCATCAGACTCAAAATCTGACACCGAAAGGTATGAGAGTTCGATTCTCTCCCCGCCCACTACTAGAAAAGCTAGTGATGTATTAATAAACAACTGTGTGCTAGGTAGCCCACTAGCTCCAAGTGCATATCTCATCACTTGATATCCCCCTTGCTGGTGGCTGTGGTTGCTAGTCGAGTATTTTCCCAACTTCAGTTGAAATAACTTCTGAGCAACCGCACTATTACTTTCATCTGCTTTTTTATGTAATAAAAACATAAAAACATGAGTAATCAGGCAAGCAATATACCTTCTGTGGATTTAGCTATGGTTCCAGGCACAGTTTATATCCAAGATTGTGTCTGGAATCAGTTAAGTAAACTGTATACTCTTGATTTAGCCACAGGTAAAGCAACATTCAGCGGCTCTCTGGGATTTGTGGTGGAAAGTGTATCGAAAAGTACAAAATTTTGGCAATAAAATCACTGAAATTCTTACCAGAAAGACATAAGCTATAGCGGTTCTCAAAAAAGTGAGGTATGCCCTATGCCCTATGCCCTATGCCCTATGCCCTATGCCGGATAGTACCTCATCTTTC
>NZ_JAUBTL010000110.1:0-9615 GCF_036702475.1 Microcoleus sp. D2_18a_B4 | reverse complement strand
TCCCTCTTCCTTCTTCCTTCTTCCTTCTTCCTTCTTCCTTCTTCCTTCTTCCTTCTTCCTTCTTCCTTCTTCCTTCTGCTATATGTTGTTGAAAACCAAGCGCAAATCCAAGAAATCCAAACACAAGCACAGCGAAAAAACAACAGCGCTAAGCAAAAAAGAAGTAGCTGCACAAAAACGCAAAATTTCAGAAAAGCGCAATGAATTGGTGCAGGCGATCGCCATAAGCTGCTTAGTCACCGTTGCTCTCAGCATTCCCCTGTTTTTCGTAGCCGGTCCTAAGATTGCTATTGCAGGAGGCGCAGCCGCAGCCATCTTGCTGCTTTCCTACAAATACCCCCGTCAAGCTTTGTGGACTTTTCTAATTTACCTGCCTTTCAGCGGTACAATTACCTACGCAATTGGCGGCGGGAATGCTGCATTTCAAATAGCCAAAGATGCTTTCTACATACCAGCTCTCATCGCCCTAATTCAAAGCTGCAAAAAGAAACAGTTGCCCCTGTTCATTCCCAAACAAATGCTTTCTACCTTCAGCATCCTGTTGATGATGGCAATGCTGACTTTAATTTTTGTCAACGGGGAGATGCAGCTCAACCCTAGGGGGGGCGACAAACCAATTCTGCAAGGAATTCTCGGCTTAAAAGTATTGATAGGTTACATACCGCTGATTGCTTGTACCTATTATCTGCTCCGCACCAAGAAGGATTTGGTGTTTTTTAGTCGAATGCACATCGTTTTGGCGATCGTTTGCTGCCTTCTAGGTTTGATTCAGTACCTGTTGCTGCAAAGTGGAAAGTGTGCGGGAACCAGAGGCATGATCGGAGCAGAATTATATAAAGCAACGCTGGAAGCTAGATGTTTTGTCGGCGGTTCCTTGGTGTTCAGTCCAGAAGTCAAGTTTGTCCGCTTGCCGGGAACTTTTGTCGCGCCTTGGCAGTGGGCGTGGTTTTTAATTTCTAATGCTTTTTTAACCTTTGCCTCGGCCTTTTGCGATCCTTCATTCTGGTGGCGCGTTATCGGTTTATTTGGCATGGCATTAGTATTTGCCAATGCAGTTATTTCCGGTCAAAGAGCTGCTTTAGTTATGGTTCCCCTTGCTACAGCAATCCTCCTAGTTCTCACCGGTCAATTAGTTAATTTAAAACGATTTATTCCCATCGGTGCAGGACTGGCGATTCTGCTGTTTGTCGGTGCAGCTATTAACCCGGGAATTGTCGAGCAGCGGTGGGAGAGTTTTGTTAGTCGCTGGAATGCTGCACCGCCCCAGCAGTTTCTCTTTAATCAGTTCGAGCAGAGCAACAATTTTATCATTGACAAACCTCTCGGTAGAGGTGTGGGACGAGCAACTAATTCAACGCGAATATTTGGTGCCACGCAGCTAATTGAAACTTTCCAACCTAAGTTAATCTACGAACTCGGTTATCCGGGAATGATTAGTTTTCAGATCATGCTTTTACACTTAGCTTTTCTCACTTTTAGAGCTTACCGATCTGTCAAGGACAAAAGTTTGCGGAGTTACGGAGCTAGTTTTTGGGTGTTTGTTGCATTTATTACGATCAATACTCAATACTATCCGCTGGATGTAGATCCAGTGTCCGTGTATTATTGGGTTTTAGCTGGGGCGATTTTAAAGTTGCCCAAAATTGATAAACAGGTGCAGGATGAGAAACAGCAGGAAGTTGAGTCAAATGAATTGCAAGTTCACCAGCGATTAAATGAGAAAAAAATTATTGCATCTTCCCCAATTTGAGAAGAGTTTTGAGTGTTGAGTTTGGTGGATTCTTTCTTGTTCAGTAACCCGCTTTCGCTCCAAGGCGATGCAAAGATAGCCCGCCATTCTGGGTTTATCTGTGCTAAAACCACCCCTACAGCATATTTTTGCTCTTAATTTTACTGCGGTTGCCAAACCGGATTGCTAGCATTCAAATCTTTGTCGTTTGTCACTTTAGTCAATCTTGAACCGTCCCGATTAATTACATACAAGTTGCTTTTCTCGCCTTCGGTTTCATTATATATAAAAGCAATTTGCTGGCTGTCAGAAGACCAAGCTAATTGAGAAATTCCCGACGGTTTTAGCCGGGTAGCTAGTTGATTTAGCTGGTTCCCGTCAGCCTTGATTGTGTAGAGTTTTTGATTGTTGAACTCTCCGGCGACGAAAGCAATAAATTTGCCATCCGGGGACCACGAAATTTCGTCGTAGTTTCTGGGTTTTTGGGTGAGGTTCTTGGCTGTCCCCCGGTTAATGTCGAGCAGGTAAATATCTTGCTGTTCGCCTGATGAATCGCCAGGTTTATTGTAATAGTAAGCAATGCGACTGCTGTCGGGCGACCAAAACAGTTTGACGCTGTAAACCTCATTTTGCGGGTTGTTGGTCAATTTTTTGAGGTTGGTTCCATCGGCATTAATGGTGTAAATTTGCTCTTTGGGATCAGCGCCCGACAAGAAAGCAATTTTTGTGCGATCGGGCGACCAAAAAAGATCACTTCTGCCGGATATTATATCTTCGTCGGGGCTTTTAGTTAGTTTGGTCATTCCCGAACCGTCGGCATTCATTTTGTAGATATTTTTATCCTTGACAAATGCTACCTGCTGGCCGTCCGGCGAAAGGTAAAATTGTGATGAAATTTCTGTTTTAGGCGGATATCCTCCTACTTCCAAATTCCTAACTAATTTAGTTCCTTGGATGCCAGAAGTGTCGCTTGTATAAAGTGATTGACTGCCGGGAGTATCAGAGGTAAAACCGTTGCAAGAACGGGCAAAAAGAAGTTTCTGGCTGTTGGAAAACCAAGCTATTTCAAAATTAGCTGCTTTGCAACCAGCCTCAGCAAACTGTTTAGTTAGTCGAGAACCGTCAGCATTGACTGTATAGATGTCGCTGTATCCGCCAACGAAAGCCAGTCGCTGGCCGTTGGGCGACCACACTAGGGGAGCGATAACATCTATATTAGGTGTAAGTTCGCGGCGAGCCCAACTGGTAGCATTGACCGCAAATAAAGGGGATCTGTTCTCGCTGCCACGCATCTGGAGGGCGGTAAACGCTAGTATCCTTGGTTTTTGGGCTGCGGTTGGGGGAGGGCTGTGAAGGCTCAAAAACAAGCTGATTAAGAGTGTTAGTGAAAATAGGCCGATCGCACTTATCGGCCATAATTTATGGAAGCTGAAAAGTTGCAGAATTTGCCACAAGCTTTTCAGGGGCGGCCAAGATGCCCAACCCCTACTCCCCACACTCAACTGAAAATCTTGTGGAACAAGCTTTTGTGGAACGGGCATCTTGCCTGTTCCATATCGCAGAGGGAAATGCAAGTTAAAACGCATTTTATCGATTCCTCTGCTAATTTTCAAAGTGTTTGTCGGTCTATATGCCGCGACAGCCTCAAACTCTGTTTAATTCTGCCAATAATTAGCTCAAACATTTTTTTGCGGGACGGATTCTTGCTGCTGGGTGGCATCCCTAACTCGCAACACATCAAGTTCAAGTCAGTTGCACTCATTGCCAACAACTTTTGCCTCACCTCTTCTTCATTACCCTTCTTAGCTTGTAAACGAAGTTCTTCATAAACTTCTAGAACATTAGCCGCCGATAAATTAGCAGGTTTATTAACATCAGCACCCCTGGGAATATCCGAAGTTTTTGAGCCAGCAGAAATCACTCCCCGCTTGACTTGAGTCTCAAGCCGGGTTAATTTTCGAGCAACGTCCCGCAAGATTTCCTTAAGTTCGCCAATTTCCTCAACCAACCCCCCGCTTTCTTGTTCGGAAGCAGCCAAAATTTCTTTTTTACTCATTTCAGATACTCCTCACACTCGCGCCATAGTTTTTCAAATTCTCTAACTAATTCTCGCGGCAGTTCTCCCTCATTTATCGCCCGTTTTAGCCCGACGCTTTCCCGAATCGTCGATTCTAAAAATCTAACTTCTATGTTATTATCTTTTGATATCTCATCGCAAAGTCTCTTTACTTCTCTCATGTAAAACTGAACTTCATTGGTCAGCAATCCTCCATAGGTTTTAGCTCTATTCATAAAGACTGCTATCTTGGGAAACGGATAAGGCTCAATCCGTTTCTGGAGCGAGTTTAAAACTAAACTCAATCCCCTAGAACCAAAATAATCGGGATTGACGGGAATTAATATTAAGTCGCAGCAAGAGAGTACGCTGTAGGTGAGGAGACTGAAGGAAGGCGAACAGTCAAAAAGCATCACGTCGTATTTGGGGAGATTGGCAGAGTTGGCGATTTTGCCGATGAATCTGCGGATGAAGTCTTTAACACTTTTCCCCTCAAATCCATCGATATCCAACCAATACAATTCTTCAACTGAAGGGACAAAATGCAACTGTTCGTCAATCTGATAAATGGTGTCGAAACCAACGGGAAATTTAAAATTCTGTCCGGCTTTTTTAAAGACTTCTAGAGCGTCGTAAATTGTAAGCCTATGCTTGAGAGATTGTTCGTACCACTTACCAAACTTATCATCTAAATGACCTGTATTTTCGTTAAGTCCGATCGCCTCTGTGAGCGACATTTGCGGATCTAAGTCTAACATCAAGACTTCTAAGTCTGTTCCTTGGGATATAATATTTCCCAGACTCCAAGTGACGGTAGTCTTCCCGACACCGCCTTTGAAGTTGATTACGGCTATTGATTTAGGACTCATGGCTGGCTTTGTTTGGATTTTGCTCAAATATAAATTAAAACATATTGTGGCGGTTAGTCGATCGCGCGATCGTACATTAGGGTCACTAGGTGCAAATTTTTTTCTAACAAGGAAAGTTTGATATTATATCATTAACTAAGTAGAACAACTTAAACAAAACAGAAAACCCAGATACTCGATGGCTTTAAGAAATCGGGGATATAACAGAACATCATGTCACATCAACTAACTCATTCTTTACAACTGTAGCCTTTGCAACTCCCTACACGCATAACGGAGAGAAGGCAAAGTAATGCGATCGACTCCCTGATGACATATTTCTGTAGCCAATTTTTTGGCCGCTCTTTTAGCTAGTTCAATCCTCTCTTCTGCACTCATTTTTTTATCTTTATAATCAGTATTTTCATTACATTCTTGCCCTTCCATATTGTTATTAATGTAATAAAACCACGTTTCAATATTTCGGGCGGGCACAAAAATAGCCACTTTCTCATTAGGCAGTCGCGGATCTTTGTTTAAATTACCTGCTGTTTCGTCTAATGCTATATTTAAAGAACGCATTCGATCGTCCAAGCTATCTTCATCAGCATCAATCATCACTACTACAGCAATATTTCTGTACTTACGGCTTCTATAACTTTTAATCAGCTCTGGATAATGCTTGAGTATCAAAGCATTGTTATTTTTAATTGTTTTCCCTTTAGGATTGCCAAAGTCTTTAATTTTGCGATCGTCCAAGCTGCAGCAGATCAGATATTGTCTGATAAATCGCTCTTGGTCAATATCTTCACAGAGAATAGTTACTTCTGGTAAATCATCTCTACTCGTCATAAATCCATCCAAGTTCTATAAGCTTAGCAACTGATAAACCTTCTTCTTCAGTATCAGTAATTCGCCGCACGCGGACAGCTTCATTATCTCTTCGTTCAAACCAATAACCTGAATTGCTTGCTAAGTAATTAATTAATGAGGGGTGATGAGAAATTAACATTACTTGTGCTTGATTTTCCAGACAATAGTCCATCACCCTACCCCACCAAGGTTTTATTTCCGGTAAAGCTAGGAAATTTTCTGGTTCATCAATACACAAAGTAAAATTATCATCAGGAGAACAATATATTAAGGTGTATAGAGCAATTAAAGCTTTTTGACCATGTGATAATTCATTAAGCCTATAAGCAGCCTTGCTGGGACGGGTAAAAGATGCTGACAAAATCCTAACATCACCGGATTTAGAATTTTGAAATGAATCAAATCCTTGGATAATCTTTTGTAATTCCAGCGTTAATTTAAGGATTTTACCTTGATATTCTTGAGATAAATAGCTGTACCAAGCTGCATAATTTGACATATCCCAGTTAGGTGAACTTTCCTCCTTAAGACTTTCTGATTCCATTATATAAGGATTGATCTGTACAATAAAAAAGTTAGAAATCCGTTTTTTGAACCATGTAAGCTTTAGATTGTCAGGCCTCTCGTAAATAAAACCAATGCCAGAACGCGACCAATCAAAGAACGGCAAGAAAGCACCTTCGCGATCGGGCTCGTCATTATAGAGCCTAGCTTGACCTACAGGCATACCTCTATCCCCTGCATCAACCCAGAAATTAAACAGAGGTTGTCCGTCAAAAGTTAAGCTTTCTAGTCGCATTCTAGAAGGTGCATAGTCTCCTTGATGTTCGATCTCTAGGGTATATTTATAAATGCCACCATTTCCTTGAATATCCAATTCAAATTTTTGAATGTTTGATTTTTGCCATCTTGTTAAATCCTTGCTGGCAAACAAATCTGATACTTTATAATCTTGCTGGGAAGCTTGATCGCCTAAAATAAATTTCTGTAGTTTTCTTAAAACCTCGAAAACGGTAGTTTTGCCCGATCCATTTGAACCCAGAAAGAGATTTAAGCTATCTACTGTCAATTCAAAATTGACCAGGCATCTAAAATTATTTACATAAATTCTCTTCAGCATAATTTTTATTATTGATAAACGTTAGGATAATGAGCAATTTAAGGGCAGATTATAAATACATTCGTTCTCACACAAGACTTTGTACTTGCAAAGCCAAGCCAATTAGTTATTTTTATGTCTTGAAATTGGTTAACCGAAAGGCTTCTTTAACCAATTCTTAGTTAAGTTCAACGGTGGTTTTCATGGTTCCATCTGCTTAATTGCTTATCCAATTTAGATTTTCCTCATAATTACTGGGTTGTTTACAATTATTAATATTGCCTTTAAATACAGTTGGAAGTTGACACTAAGGACTGGCAAAATTGCCAGCCCTTAAGTTGTTTTAGCGTTTGACCAACTTCTTAGAAACCTTCCGCAGGCGAATAGATTTTGGCGTTACTTCCACCAATTCATCCTGACCGATGTACTCCAAAGCACGTTCCAAACTCATATCGACTGGCGCTTGCAATTGCGCCAATTCTTCCCCGCCAGATGCGCGGTGGTTTGTCAACTGCTTCGACTTGCAAATATTCAGCTCCATGTCTTCATCTCGGTTGTTTTCTCCGATAATCATCCCTCTGTAAACCTTGGTTCCGGGGGTAATGAAAAATACGCCGCGGTCTTCAGCATTTTTCAGTGAATAAGTAGTTGCAACTCCTTCTTCAAAGGAAATCAATACTCCGTTGCGACGGGCGATAATTTCTCCACCGAGGGGGCGATAGTCGAGGAAGCTGTGGTTCATAATTCCAGCGCCGCGAGTCAAGCGCATGAACTCGCCTCGGAATCCAATCAAACCGCGAGCGGGGACTGAAAATTCGATTTGGGTGCGGCCGGTGCTGCTGACGTGCATATCTTGCATTTCTGCTTTCCGCTGACCGAGGCGTTCGATGCAGCCGCCGACTGCTTCTTCGGGTACGTCTAACACCAAACATTCAAAGGGTTCGCAGGGACGACCGCCGACTTCGCGGAAGATTACTTGGGGCTGGGATACTTGGAATTCGTATCCTTCGCGACGCATATTTTCGATCAGGATTCCGAGGTGGAGTTCGCCACGGCCGGATACGAGGAATTTGTCGGGAGAGTCGGTTTCTTCGACGCGCAAGGCGACGTTGGTTTGGAGTTCTCGCATCAGCCGATCGCGAATTTGCCGAGATGTTACCAAACTTCCTTCTTGACCGCAGAACGGCGAATCGTTCACGGAGAAAGTCATCTGCAAAGTCGGTTCATCTACCTTGATTAAAGGCAGCGCTTGCGGGTCGTTCGGACAAGTAATTGTCTCGCCAATATACGCATCAGCAAAACCAGCAACGGCGACAAGATTACCAGCAGAAGATTCTGGGATATCAATCCGCTTCAGGCCTTCAAAGCCCATCAATTTGGTAATTTTTGATTTGACAAGCGCGCCGCTTTCGGTGATCAAGACTGCTTGTTGACCGATTCTAATCGTGCCGTTGTGGATGCGGCCGATGACGATCCGACCGACGTATTCTGAGTAATCTAAGGTGGTTACTTGCAGTTGTAGTGGCTTGTTGGGGTCGCCGACGGGGGGTGGTACGTGGTCGAGGATTTCTTCAAAGAGGGGCTTCATATCTACCCCTTCGTCTTCGAGGTGTTTTTTGGCGTAACCGCTTAAGCCGGAACCGAAGAGATAGGGAAATTCGCACTGATCGTCGTCAGCACCTAGTTCGAGGAACAGATCCAAAACTTTATCGACGGCTTTGTGGGGGTCTGCTCGATCGCGATCGATCTTATTCACAAAGACGATCGGGCGCAGTCCTTTTTCTAGGGCTTTTTTGAGCACGAACCGGGTTTGCGGCATCGGGCCTTCGTTAGCGTCTACGATCAGCAGACAGCCGTCAACCATGCCCAGAACTCGTTCGACTTCTCCGCCGAAGTCCGCGTGTCCGGGGGTATCGACGATGTTGATCAGGGTTTCTCCGTACCTGACGGCGGTGTTTTTGGAAAGGATGGTAATGCCACGTTCGCGCTCGATGTCGTTGGAGTCCATGACGCAATCTGGGATTTCTTCCCCTTCGCGGAAGATCCCGGACTGTCTGAGGAGAGCGTCCACAAGGGTGGTTTTGCCGTGATCGACGTGAGCAATGATGGCGACGTTGCGAATGGGAAGACTCATAATGCGTCTGGAACGTTAAACGGATCTAACTAAAGATTTCTTAATAATTGTAGCGCATGGAGTCAAGGGGCGATCGGGCGGGGCTGTAAGATTGGAGTGCGATCGTCGCTAGAATCAAGATTATGGAAGCGCAACCGAAAGAAATTGAGCGTTACACTACCCCTGACGGCAGAGTTCCTTTCGATCGGCGATGTTGAGTTGACCCAGGTGAAGAAGGTTGGATACGGGGCGATCGCCGGTATTAAGATGAGGGTGCAAGTACGATCGACTTTATGGAAGTACAACCCAGAGATATTCAGCGTTATATCAGAGTAGCACCAATCCGTAGTATTTCGGAGTAATCCGAGGTATTGCAGCTACTCCAGACCACTCAAAGCGAGTAATCGTTATCTCTAAGCGTTTAAGTTCACACCTTGGGATTCGCTAGTTCCAAGCTCTGTAAGTAGATTGTTAAACATCCGAGATTGGTTAGAGGAAGTGCAATCTGCATAGTACCGAGAAGATAACAGGGTTGAAGCAAACTTTACTTTTAGGAAACAACGCCAAAATGTTGAAACCCAATTTCGTTTTTGTAATTGATGCTAAAAAGAAACCGCTTACACCGTGTAAGCCTTCTATGGCGAGACGTTTATTATCGATGGGTAGAGCATCTGTTTTTAGAAAATATCCGTTCAGCATCATTCTCAAAAAAGAGGTTGCAGATATTCCTAAACCCGTCACAATTAAACTAGACCCCGGTTCTAAAACCACAGGGATTGCTCTTGTTCAAAACGACAAAGTAATCTTTGGTGCTGAGTTGACTCATCGCGGTCAAGCCATCAAAGCATCTTTAGAATCCCGTCGTTCTCTACGTCGGGGGAGGCGTTCTCGTCACAC
>NZ_JAUBTL010000109.1:0-10176 GCF_036702475.1 Microcoleus sp. D2_18a_B4 | reverse complement strand
ATGCCCTATGCCCTATGCCCTATGCCCTATGCCCTATGCCCTATGCCCTATGCCCTATGCCCTATGCCCTATGCCCAATGCCCTATGCCCTATGCCCTATGCCCTATGCCCGCGTGAGCACCTCATGTTACTGAGAAAGGCTATAGTTCCCTAAGTTTACACTCTCTTTCTGCTTTCTCCCTTCTTTCTTCGGCCTTCTCTGGCAATCGCTTTTAACTTGGTATGAAAATCAGTGTGTTTGACAACAGGGAATGATTTTGCCACAGGTTTGTCGGCTAATTTGTGCTCGGCTTCGGCTCGATCGGCGAGGGCGGTAATAGCTACATCTTCATATACTACAAATTCTGTATTTTCTTTTGTGCGATCGTCGGCTGCGGGCAATTTTCCTGTTTCCTGGGCCTCTGTGTTCGGGACTTCTGCATGAAGCGCCACATCCAGTTGCGCCTCTGACGGCAATCGCAAATCTAACTCGGCGACACCAACTTGCGATTCCGGGTTGGAGAAAAGTATATCCTCCTGCGACATTTGATCACCAATTTCCCCGGTTAAATTTTGAGGAAAATTGTTGCATACCAAGCGTTCAAACTCGCGATTGAAATGATAGAGAGGTTCACCTATCCGGTGCCACATACTCAATAGCTGTCCCACAGAAACAGCCTTGTAGCGGCCTTGATAAAGCGCTTCAACCACTGCTAAACGCAGCCAATAGCCGGGATACTTGGTTAGCCATTCACCCGCCAATTTCTCGGCTTTTTTGCCACCTAGGTCAAAACCGTAGTGAACCAGCAGAGCCGCTGCTTGTGCAGATATTGCGGTCACTTCTGTCATGTGTTGTCTGTTGACTGTTGACTGTTGACTGTTGACTGTTTTCTGTTGACTGTTTTCTGTTGACTGTTGACTGTTTGCTGTTGACTGTTGACTGTTGAGTGTTGTCTGTTGACTGTTGACTGTTGACTGTTTTCTGTTGAGTGTTGTCTGTTGAGTGTTGTCTGTTGAGTGTTGGTTCCAAATTCCCAATGACCAATTACCAATGCCCCATGCCCAATGCCCCATGCCCAATTATCCAATTGAATTAATCGGATAAACGCACTCCTCCATCTACAGTTCCCGCGTCCCCGGAAAAAGGTTCGGGAGTCCCATTCCAGTTGAAGTCGCTAACTCTAAAAGTTAGGCTGCCGACTTGACGCTCAGGGTTAAAACGCAAAATGATTGCGTAGCTGCGACGGCTGTATTCTAAAGTGTAATTCGTACTGATTGTTTCCGCACTTTCTAAATTAATAGCACTTTGAAATCCCACTCGAAAGCCTCCGTAAACTTGCTGGACAAGTCCAAAAGACAGGACTCTCAAATCTACTAAGCGATCGAATAAAAACGGCGAGATACCGTCGCGCCCCACCTGGGTATAAGTCACGTTAAACCCAGTGTAGTCGAGGAAAGGGCGGGAGAAATGACCGAACTGCCCTTGAATGCCGACGCTGCCGGCGAGGGAATTTTGTCGATCGCCACTGCTGTAATAAGTACCAACTCCCCGGAGTCCCAAGGCCAGTTGCAAGAAAGGAACCACCGGCGTCCGCGTATACCTCAAACCCTGGGTGGGAGTGCGGGGCAGGGGTTCGCCCTCCCACAAGCTGAAGCCGCGGCTTAGGGCGAAGCTGACTTGGGAACGGCCCAGATCGATGCGGTTGTTTTCCCGCACTGGTTCGAGCAAGTCTGGTCGATCGGTGTCAGCATTGATAAATTGATACCCAGCTTGGTAGCTGAGATTGAGGCCGGTGCGTCCGAGTGGGATGACTGGGGAAGTGAGGACAGCCCCCAGGCTGCTCTGCACGGTTTGATAGCCCAGAGAACCATTGAACAGTCGATCGCGATAACTGTATTCTGCAGCCAGAGAGTGAGTGCCGATCAACTGTCGCAGGCGCAAATTGCCCCGAAAGCTGTTTTCCGGCAGATTCGGGAAATTTTCCAAACTCAGAAAGGTTGCCGATCCATCCAGCCTGGTGCGCGGGCCGAGACTAGCGCCCAACCTCGCTTTGAGCCCGTAGCTGTCGGGAGAAAATGGATTACCGCCGTGCTCTGCAACGATCCGCTGAAGGTATATTTGGGGCGTCAGGGTTAGCCGCACCGGCCCGTTTTGCAACACCTCAAAACCGCACTCGGCATACAAACCGCCGCGTTCGCCTCCGTCGTAACCAAAGGTCAAACACGGGCCGTTTTGCTGCCGGCTGTCAAACACTTGCCTGCGGGGATACACGGGTATTTTCACCCGGTTGTCGAACACCAAGCGGGGTTTAGTTGTGACTAATTCCTCTGCCGTGGGCGAAATCCTTCTAATCGTCGCCCTCCGGGCCCTGTATTCAAATTCCGGGGGGGAAAACGGGTCGTTAGTAAGCCGAATATTGGTTGCTACCCTCGCGCCGTCTGGCAGGAGTTCGATGCGTTCAGCTTCAAAGCGGACGCGGTTGACGGCGCCGACCACTTGGGGGGCTGCTAGCTGTCCGCCGCCGCCGATAGTCACTGTAGCAGATCCGGGGGATTTGACTCCGCGCAGGGGCTGCTGGCTGGTAATTCGATCGCTCAGGGGCTGTTCCAGAATCGTCCCGGCACTGATATCTGTAGGCAGTGTGGGGGTCAATTCGCTACCTGCTGCGGGCAGGAATATTTCGCCGCGTGCTTGTTCGACTGCGCCGCTGTTGAGGCCGAGATTGAACTCCATCCGCTGACCGCGCACTACTTGTTGGCCGCGGGTATAGGCGACATTGCCGGATGCTACCACTTGGCGGGTGACTAAGTTGACGATCGCTCGATCGGCATCAATCACAGTTTGCCGGAACCGCACAACGACATTACCAACCGCCGTGACAATTTGCTGCTTATCGTCGAATTCTTGGCTGTCGGCCTTAACTTCGATAGTATCGGCCGGAGTAACCGGAAAAGGCACCGTCCGCTGAGAAGGGGCGGTGCGGACTCCCGGCGGGGCGGCTGGTTTAGGTTTCGGTGTCGGGGCGGGGGGGGTTCTGGGTGCGGGGGTGGTTGCTGGTGCGGGAATCTCGAACTCCTGTTGCCCGCTGGGTGCTGGTTCTAGCGCGGGTTCTGGAACGGGAATCTCCGCAGGTTGGGGAGAGTTATCTTCTAACTGCCGGCCTTGGGCCTGATACCAACTTTCCTGGTTTCCGGCAAGATTTCTCTCCTGTTTTCTCTGCGCCTCTGCGGTTCGTTCCCGATTCCGAATGGCAATGGCATTTTCTACCGAACCCAATTGGTAAGCAGTAAACGAGGAATCTTTCGGAGTTTCCGCAGTTTCGGGTTCTTCGACAGGGGCCTGCCCCTGAAATCCCACCACTGCCTCGCCGCTTTCGACTTCCGCTAGGGGGTCGGCGATTTCTGGAGGCTGGTTGGTGGCTGGCGTAGTGCCCTGGAGTGTGGCTGCGGGTTCTGCTTGGGCTGGTGTGGGTTCTGGCTGAACGATATCTGGGCTGGGTTCCGGTATTTCTGCGGGGTTGCTGCGGGTGTCTCCATCGCCGGCCGCGACAGTGAGGGCGACTTTTTTTTGCTTTGCGATGTAGATGATGGCAGAGGGTTCGGGCGGCGGTACCGGATAGGGCATAGTTATAACAGGTAAGTCATCCGATTTTAGATTTTAGATTTTAGATTTTAGATTTTATAGGGTGCAAATTATTTATAATTTTGCATCTAGAAGGCAACTGTTTAAACATTAATCTGATATCTAAAATTCCCCGTGGCTTTGGCGCGCCGGAATAGGGCTGCTTTCAGAAGTTGCTTCCGCCACAAGATAACCTCGCTGAGTCAGTGCGAGGTCAATCGATTTTAGATTTTAGATTTTAGATTTTAGATTTGAAGCATTGACCCCACGGAGCAATTCGGGGGGCAAGTTTCATCGGATACAGGTTTTTTATTTCTGGACGGATGAATCCGGGGGCTTGTATCCTGGATGCTTTCGGTCAAGTTTTTTTCGACTAATTTTTGCGGGTTTACCTGCTTGCTGGGGGGCTGCGGTGGCGTTCCCCCCAGCAAGCGGCCGAGATAACTTGTTTATTCCATGTCTCTGCGGTTGGGGTTCCGGGCTGGGTCATTGGACAAAAATCCAAATATGAACAGGGAAACAAAAAATAAAACAACTACATTAACTACGATTTTGAGGGTTAGCACTGTGGGAGTCTCCAAAGATGGCATAATACTGAGCTGATTTGCTGCTGTTGCGGCAACTTTTTTATCATAAGCTAAAGATTAGTCAATTTTCTCTTTGCTGTTGAGGATTTTGGGCAAGTTGATTTTTGCCCAATTCCAGAGTTGCTCGGCGAGGTTTTCTAGCCGCAGCATAACTCGATCGAGCCATTCGAGCACTTGTTCTAGGGGGTGCTTAATGTATCCCATCGATTCTGCTTTTGTTTCTAAGTATTCGTCTTCGGGTTGGACGCCTGCGCTGTGATTTTTTGGTTCGGCTGCGGCGGGGGTTGCGGCGGTGTATCTGCTGGTTGGCGCGGTGATTGCTGCTGGGGATTGGCTGTTTTGTCGGGTGTTCGGGTTTGTGTTTTTTGGCACTTGGGTTTCCGGCGCGCGCCCTGGGGTTGATTCTGCTGCGAGTGCAGAGCTATTTTTTTGAGTAACTGCTAAATCAGATAAATCAGATGCTGTTTGGGGTTGACTTTTTGGGCTTTTTGTGAGCAAGCTCTGTTTTAGCTGCCCCAGCAGGCGGTGAAGTGCTTCGGGGTAAGGGGATATTGAGACTGCGGTCGATCGACCTTCTGGCAATTCTCCTACTTCTGCAATTTGCTGCTTGACTTTTGGGCTGGTTTGTGATATTAGGCTTTGAGCTTTTGCCTCTGGTTCGGAACTGCCGTCGATTAAATGCTGCGGTGCTGCTTCCCCGAATAAGTCTTGCCAGTTCAGCCACGGTCGATCGACCTCTGGGCTTTTTTGCGTGTTTTTTTCCTCTTGAAGCTGTTGTAAATAATACTTAATTGACAGGGATTTCTCCGTATTATCACTTGCGGCTGTTTCTTTGCCTAGGAGGTGGTCTACTGACGACCAAATAATTCCTTCGATGTTTCGCGCGTATTTTTCCAGGATTTCGCGGGCGGAAAAATCTAAATTGCCGTCTGTGCCGGATGTATTAATTTTTACTCCGGAGATTTCTGTTGGTGCGGCGGTTGTTTTTAGCGCTGGCGGTAGGGTTAATTCCTCGATGTTGACGGCGGCGCGATCGAGTAATGTAACAAAGGAGAGAGGATTGCTGACTAGACGATCGAACTTGCTGTTAAAATTAGTTTCTAGTTTTGGGGTATTGTGGTCGATCGAATTCGATGCAGCAATCAAGTGCTGTGCGGTATTTGCTCCGCTGATCACGCTGGCTTTTTTGGCTAGTAGGATTGAATTGCGGTCGATCGATTTTTTAACTGCGAGGATTGATTCTCCAAACTGATTTCTTTTGAGAGCAACCGGACTCGTCTGAAGCCAGGCCATCAATTCCCAAAAACGACGCATCGGCGGCAACTGCGCTTTTTTGGCAGCCGACTCCAAACCGAGATTAAATTTTAATTCTTTTTGGGTTATTTCCCGTTGTTCGGGGCCACAGTTTGCTACTTCCCAAGTTATGCGACCTTCGAGCATTTCCTGCTGTTCGGGTGTCAAAATATCTAATATCTGATTTTCTTTTCCCACCAATACTAAAGTGCGGGCTGGGATAAAACTGGCAATTCCCTCAACTTTCGGTTGGGGTTGTAATTGAGTTTTAGCAAGCGGGTGTTCTAAGACGGAAGTTGTTTGATGCTTTGCGGTTTGTCCGCTAAAATTGATGGCCGGATGTAAATTGTTAGCAGTATTTCCCTGATTTATTAACAGCGGGAAGCTGGCTAAAGTTTTCGCGGTTTGCGACGAGTTTAGTAAATTTTCGGCGAGGTGCAAAATTTCGGCGATCGAACTTTCCTCGGAAGTTTCGCCCTGATAGCAATTTTGTGGCAAATCGGAATTTTCGTCCCCGGCAAATTCTTGTAGTTCCGGTAACTCTACTTTTTGACTTGATTCCCGCAACTGTCGGCCCAGCATTCTGGAACTTTGCACCAGCAAATAAGCGGGATAAAGTAGAATTTGGGTAGCGGTGAGAGTTGCTTCTTTAATTTGACGCCAAGTTCGATCGCAATTGTCAGCGACTTGGCGGGACTGTTTCGATATAAAATTTAATAGTCGGCTTTGGTATGGGCCGTAGTAACCGTTGGACATAAGTTTAATTATTGAATTCAGGGAATTGCTAAATATTGCTGTAAAATCAAAGCGAGCTCTTAATCTCCGCTTCAAACCCTCTGAAACCTTTTTCTTCGCGTCCTAGCGCTAACGCGCCGCTTCGCGTAACGCGTCTTCGCGGTTCAATCCGATCTTTGATTCCTACACAAGTTTGATTTTAGCTAAAAATGAGCGCTTCTGTGTCACCTGCTAGCAACAATATTTCTGCCACTGTCGAAAAGTTGCGCCGCCTCAGCCAAGTGGAGGTTCAGTCTGGTTGGAGGTACTGCGATTCTGACTCGGCTGTCTCTTCGGTAAATATTTGTAACAGCCCTGTTGCCGAACTTAACAGCAAAGGACATATTGCTTGGCCGTCTGGGAAGCAAGTTTTGTATTTGGGCCAGCAATTTGTAATTCCTGACAATTTGCACGGCTATCCTGTGGTTGGTTTGCGGTTGCTGCTGGGTTTGACTTGGTGGGCAGAAGATGCTCAAATTTTTGTGGGCGGCGAGTTAGTCGGACAGGGAGATTTATTTGATTTTGCCGATCGAGTTTTGTTGAGTTCGTCGGCTAATCCCGGAGATGAATTTTTAGTAATTTTGCGGTTGGTAAGTCCGGGTCACGATAACGGTGCTTTAGTGCGATCGATTTGTTTGTATGAAGCTGCTGACTCTTGTTGTTTCGATCCGGGTTTTGTGGCTGCCGAATTAGAGATTTTGCAAAATTCGCTTAGTCGAAATTTAGAAATTGAAAATTCCCAATACCTCCCCACCCAAATAATAGCAAATACCCCCCGGTTTGTCAAGGGGGAAATGCTGAAATCTGAGATTGATTTGGCGCTTGGTTTGATTGATTGGTCGGCGGTGGGCGATCGCGAAAAGTTCGATCGCTCGCTGTCTGTTTTGCGGCACAATTTATTGGGATATCTGCGGGCTTTTTTGGGGGATTTAGATGAGGGAACCGCAGAGGGCGCAGAGGGCGCAGAGGGAGGAAGAAGGGAGGAAGTTTCGGAGGTTGGAGAAAATAGCGATGCTACATCTATATATATAGGAGAAAGTGGTGAGCTGACATCTATATATACAGGTAAAATCTATTTGGTGGGTCACGCTCATTTAGACTTGGCTTGGCTGTGGCCTGTCCCGGAAACTTGGGAAGCGGCACAGCGAACTTTTGAGTCGGTATTGAAATTGCAATCGGAGTTTCCCGATTTGATTTTCTGTCATTCTACTCCGGCGCTTTATGCTTGGATGGAAGAACATCGGCCGGACTTATTTGCTGCGGTTAAAAAACAGGTGGCCGTCGGACGTTGGGAAGTTGTCGGCGGGATGTGGGTAGAACCGGATTTAAACTTGATTTCCGCTGAATCAATGGTGAGGCAAGTTTTTTACGGACAGCGTTATGCAAAAGAAAAATTTGGGGAATTGATGCGGGTAGCTTGGCTACCGGATACTTTCGGTTTTGGGTGGCAATTACCTCAGATTTTGCGGCAAGGCGGAGTTGATTATTTTGTGACGCAAAAGTTGCGGTGGAATGATTCAACGGAATTTCCGCACGGTGCGTTTTGGTGGGAAGGGTTGGACGGTACTAAAATATTTAGTATGATGTCTGCTCCAATTGGTGAAAGCGTAGAATCTGTGAAAATGGCAAGTTATGCTTTTGACTGGCAAGTTAAGACTGGTTTGCAAGATGCTCTTTGGTTGCCTGGGGTTGGCGACCACGGCGGTGGCCCGACTCGTGATATGTTGGAGGTGGCGAAACGCTGGAAAATGTCGCCTTTTTTCCCGAAGTTGGAGTTTGCGAAAGCGGTTGATTATTTGTCTTTGATTGAGAGTCAGTTTTTGCCGGAAGTTGCGACAACTAGGCCAGAAAGTGATGTTCCAGAATCGGACAATCAGGAGAATTTGCTGGCGCTAGAATTGTCAAACTTGTCGGCAATTTCCGCAACTAAGCCCGAAAGCGATGTTTCTGAATCGGATAATCAGGAGAATTTGCGGGCGCTAGAATTGTCCAACTTGTCGGCAATTTCGGATGCAAATCCTCCCATCTCACAACTCAAAACTCTTCCCGTTTGGAAAGACGAACTTTATTTAGAATTCCACCGGGGTTGCTACACGACTCGCGCCGACCAAAAACGCCAAAACCGCCGCTGCGAAGAATTGCTCTACCAAGCGGAGTTGCTGTCTTCGCTGGCCACTATTTGTACTGGTGCGGTTTATCCGAAATCTGAGTTAGAATCTGCTTGGAAACAAATTTTGTTTAACCAGTTTCACGATATTTTGCCCGGTTCTGCGATCGCCCAAGTTTATGCGGATGCTAATCTAGCTTTTGCTGAGGTCGATCGCACTTGTCGCGAAATCCTGCTAAAATCTTTGGATGCCATCTCGGCTCAAATTTCTCTGCCGAATCCTCCGCAGCCCGACGCTCAACCAATTTTGATTTTCAATACTCTCAATTGGTCGCGCTCTGAGGTTGTCGCTGTACCGCTTCCCGATGCCGCTGATTCAGCTTGGCAAATTTACGATTTTTCCCGACGGCGATTGGCTTCGCAGATTGTCAGGGGCGATCGACCGCAATCGCACTCTACACTGTTATTTTGGGCAAATAATATCCCCGCCGTTGGCTACCAGGTGTTTTGGCTGTGTCGCGAAGACGCTCAAACTGTGGATAATGCGTCCGCGAGTCCAGAAACTGAAAAAAAGACAGAGTTATCGAAACTTACATACGGTATAGCACAAAAAAACACACCTTGTCAAGAAACGCATTTTGCAACCGCAGAAATGGTTTTAGAAAATGAATTTATTCGGGCAACAGTAGACGGCCAAACTGGCAATTTATCGAGCATTTGGGATAAAGTAAATAACCGAGAAGTCTTGAATTCAGCAGGCGGCAATCAACTGCAAGCATTTCAAGACAGCGGCCAATATTGGGATGCTTGGAACATTGACCCAAATTATGAAAAACATCAATTACCCGCGCCGACACTCAAAGATATTTGTTGGGTAGAGCAGGGGGAATTACGGCAGAGTTTGCGCGTAGTCCGACAAATTGGCAAGTCGGAGTTTTGCCAAGATTATATAGTAGAAATAGGTTCGCCCCTGCTGAAAATCAAGACAGTTGCAGATTGGCAAGAAACTCACGTTTTAGTCAAAGCAGCCTTTGGGTTAAATCTAGAAGCAGATTTTGCAACTTGCGAAATTCCCGGCGGTGCGATCGCACGCACAACCAAGCCGCAAACACCCGCCGAAAAAGCCAAATGGGAAGTGCCGATTTTGCGCTGGACTGATATCAGCAATGACGGTTTTGGAGTGAGTTTGCTCAATGATTGCAAATACGGTTGCGACCTTCAACCAAATCAAATTCGGCTGACATTGCTTCGGGGTTCGACTTGGCCGGATGAACAAGCAGATGTAGGAGTTTCGGAATTTACTTGTGCAGTGTATCCCCACAGCGGAAATTGGCAGGATGCCGACACAGTTCAACAGGGGTACGAGTTGAATTTACCGCTGCTAGTAAAGGTGTTACCCAAGTTAGAGAAAAATGGCCACAAGACTCTGCCCGCAGATGGCAAGCTTTTAGATTTGTCCGCCCAAAATTTAGTGTTGATGGCTTTCAAACAATCGGAAGACGATTCTAATGTGTGGATTTTGCGGTGTTGCGAGTGTCACGGTGAAGAGGCGAAGTTGGAATTAAAGAGCGATTTGGGTTTGGCGATTAGTCACCCCGTCGATTTATTAGAACAACCCATAAATTTGCCCCAGAAGTTAGATGATGGGACAAGTTTCACAATATCACCGTGGAAAATAGCGAGTTTTGCAGTCAATTTATCATTACCAATTCAGATATAGCGGTTCTCAAAAAAGTGAGGTATGCCCTATGCCCTATGCCCTATGCCCTATGCCCTATGCCCTATGCCCTATGCCCTATGCCCTATGCCCTATG
>NZ_JAUBTL010000108.1:0-11052 GCF_036702475.1 Microcoleus sp. D2_18a_B4 | reverse complement strand
AAGGAGAAGCCACTTCCCTCGGCAGTTTGGGCAATGCTTACAATTCCCTAGGGGAATACCACAGGGCGATCGCATTTTACGAACAGTATTTAGTGATTTCACGGGAAATCGGAGATCGCCAAGGAGAAGCCACTTCCCTCGGCAGTTTGGGCAATGCTTACAATTCCCTAGGGGAATACCACAGGGCGATCGCATTTCACCAACAGTATTTAGAGATTTCACGGGAAATCGGATATCGCCAAGGAGAGTCAATTTCTCTAAACAATTTGGGATCTACTTTACTAAAAAATAACCAACTTGCAGAAGCGGAAACAGCACTCCGTGCCTCAGTCCAAATTCATGAAACTCTGCGTTCTGAATTAGTAAGTAATGACCACAAAGTCTCAATTTTTGAAACCCAAATATCTGCCTATCGCCTGCTGCAACAAGTCCTAGTCGCCCAAACTAGATTTGATGAAGCCTTAGAAATATCTGAAAGGGGTCGTACCCGTGCCTTCGTCGAGTTATTGCGACAAACCTTATTAACAACGCCCCCTCAGTCTCCCCCTTATCAAGGGGAGGAACAAGAGTTATCTCAATTCCTCTCTCTTAAGCCCCCCCTTAGCAAGGGGGGGTTGGGGGGGTTATCAAGATTTGAGGAAGAAGCAAACCTCTCAAAGCCCCCCCTTAGCAAGGGGGAATTGGGGGGGTTATCAATTCCCCAAATCCAACAAATCGCCCGCGACAGAAACTCCACAATAGTTGAATATTCGATTGTCTCTTCAGCAATTTACATCTGGGTAATCCAACCAAACGGCCACATAACCCATCGCGCCGCCAACCTCGAACCCCTCAACCAACAAAACCAAACCCTCAAACAAATCATCCTCAAAACCCGCGTCTCCATCGGCACCGATGAAACCGACGACGCAGGCAACAAAATTCACCTAGAATCCCAGTACAAACGAGACGAAACAGGCCGCTTTCCCCTCTTGCAACTCCTCCATCAAATCCTGATCGAACCCATCCTAGACTTACTCCCCACCGATGCCAATTCCCCCATCATCTTCGTCCCCCACTACGACTTATTTTTAGTACCTTTCGCCGCCTTGCAAGATAGCAACAACCGCTACCTAATCGAAGATCATACCATCCTCACCAGCCCATCCATCCAAGTATTAGAAATCACCCGCGAACATCAAAACCGAGTCCGAGGATTGAGACAAGCCGCCCTAATTGTCGGCGATCCAACCATCGCCCCAAAATTCAACAAAAACCCCTACAAACTCAAGCAAATGCCGAGGGCAAAAGAAGCCGCCGAAGCCATTGCGGCAACTTTAGGAACCGAAGCAATTAGCGGAGAAAAAGCCACAAAAGTCGCCATTTTAGACAAGATGCTAAACACGCGCATCGTCCATTTATCCGCCCACGGACTCCTCGACGATTTCCAAGGTTCCGGCATCCCCGGTGCGATAATTTTAGCACCATCAGGAGACACCGACGACGGCGCACTTATAGCCGCAGAAATCCTGCAATTACAACTCGATTCCGAACTGGTAGTTTTAAGCGCGTGCAGCACCGGGCGCGGTAAAATCACCGGAGATGGAGTCATCGGATTGTCGCGCTGCTTCATCGTCGCCGGAGTCCCCAGCATCATCGTTTCCCTGTGGAATATGGGAGCGAATTCAGCCAAATTACTAATGACTGAATTCTACCAAAATTTAGCACGGCGCGAGAATCGAGCAGCCGCCTTGCGGTGTGCTATGCTAACCACAAAAGAGCGATTTCCGAGTCCCATAGCTTGGGCTGCATTTACCTTAATTGGCGAAACAGAAACTTTACCCCTGTCAACTCAAAAGAGTAATTTAAGGAGATTAGTAATGTCACTTCCCGATGAGGCCACACCCGAAGAAATTGTGGCGGCTTTTAGTAAGTTATTGAAAATATCCGAGCCGCAATTTGTCAAACAATTATCAGCGATTGATATTGGTCAGACCAATATCAATATTATCGCTCAAACAATCAAGGATTGGTGTGAAACTAGACCTCACATTGAAGAGAATTTAGAGAACGAAATTTATCAAATGGGTGCGGGCGGCACTGATAGCGATGCACCGCAGGAAATCGTCAGGGAGTTTTACGAAACACTGAATGAAAATCAGATTCGATTGGGTTTGTCTGAGTCTTCTGTGGTGGTTGAAACTGATACTTCGGGCACAGAATCGACATAAAAAACTCTTGTCCCCCCCTTATTAAGGGGGGCTAGGGGGGATCGGAGGAATGTGGAGTCACAGATAAATCTCGCTTGCACTCCAGTCTTGATCCCCCTAAATCCCCCTTAATAAGGGGGACTTTGAACCGATTGCAGCTTAGTCTCGATCCCCCTAAATCCCCCTTAATAAGGGGGACTTTGAACCGATTGCACTCCAGTCTTGATCCCCCTAAATCCCCCTTAATAAGGGGGACTTTGAACCGCCACGGAATCCCCTAAAATAATTAACAAACTTGATTATGAGCCAAGAATGGCAAATTAAAAATCCCAGCATAACCCTCTATCCTTTCCACCTGCGGGATGATAGGGACGAAGGCTACGGACAAGTAGCCAGAAATGCTCAATCCTTGTGGGAAAATCTAGCAGATAATGTCGGCAAAGACTTTAACGTCAACGAACTAAAATCCCTCAGAGACCAGCTAATTTGCTACAAAAACGGGGTCTATGATCCAGACGGCGAAGGGGAAAATCTGAGTCTGGTAAAATTGCTGATTCCAGATGGAAAAACTCTGACTTTTCAGCCAATTACTCAGCCAGATAACCAGAATCTTGATGGTTTTATCTATGCTCTGCGACTTCAGGATACTTACACCGCAGACTTGACATTTTACTATAAAAATCTCACAATAAAAGTAGCGGACTTAACTCGATTAAATCCCGAAGGTTGCTTGTTGCCAAATGCAATTCAACCGTCTCTGGGACAGACATTATTATTATACGCCGCACCAGCAGTTTATGATACTTACCGGAAATTAGCTGACGAATCGGTTAAAGCTTTTGTACAAGATAAACAGCCCCCATCAGTAGAGTTTCGCGCCGAAGGAAAGTTATTCGGCAGCCCGATTTTTGAGTATGACAGCCGCGAAGATGATGCGCGTCAGCGGTGTCATTTTCTAGTATGGTTGCAAGAGAATTCCCAAACTTTGAAATTCGCAACGCCGGCGTTTAATTCTTACTTGATGAATCTGCTGTGCTCTCGCGCTAAAATTGTATTTGTGTATGGCGAAGCTCGGAAAAAGTATCGCCAAGCACAGCAAATAGTGGGCGAGTTAGAAAAGAAGCTTCCCGAATTGCGTGCAATAGAAAGCGAACAAAATCGACAAGTTAAGTTGCAGAAGTTAAAGGAGTTGCTGGCTGAAGTTCACACTAAAATGTTGGCTTTTGCTCAGCAGGTGCAATATTTGCAAGCAGAGAGAAATACCATTGATACTAATGCTGAAAATTATGGTGAGGCGTTGACAAGAATTAGAGGTTTGTGCATCCCAGGCGACAATCTGGATTTTTGGCAGAGGTTTCTAGATTTAGCTGAGGATAAGTATCAGCGGCAAATTGAAATCGATTTAAACTACTTGATTGCCAGTCAGAATTTGTTCCAGCAGTCGATATCCACTGTGCGGGGGATGGTGGAAATCGAACAGGTGGAATTGGACAGGGAACAGATGGAATTATACAAGCAACAGGAAGACAGCGAGAAAAAGGGAGCACGCCAGCTTGAGAATATCATCTTTTTTGTCGGAACTGCGATCGGCGGCGGACAAATCTTTTCCGCCGCCTATCCTCTAATCAAGGATACACGGATTCAATGGCAACCCGATTTTTCTCTACCGCTGCATCCCTTTGCTGCGACAATTATCTGGAGTCTGCTGTTTGGCTTACTATTTGGCTTGTTAATGCTGGGTATCGCCGTGTGGGTAAGGAAAACTTTTCCCCGATAATTTGGACTTAGGACTTACGCATAAAACCAAAGAAACCGGTTTTTTGGGGGTTTTTGGGTGGTATAACTCATATGTTGCAGCATTCTTAAGAACAGGCAAGATGCCTGTTCCACAAAGAGTCAATTTTTTGGGGGGAGTAGGGGTTGGGCATCTTCGCCTCAGCATTCTTAAGAACAGGCAAGATGCCTGTTCCACAAGCCGAAGATGCCGCCCATAAATTACAAATATCGAGTTAACTGGACTCGATAGCGTTCCTTCTTAGTAACAGCAACTTCCCCAATTTCCAATCTTCCCTTGCCGGTAACAGCAATTAAATCTCCAGACTTGACATTATAACTAGCTTGAGTAACGTCTTTCCAGTTAACTCGCACGTCACCGCTGCCAATCAAATCTGCCATTTTGCTGCGAGACATTGCGAACCCAGCCGAGGCGACAGCATCCAATCTCATGGATGCTTCAACCGTTGTCATTTCTTTCTTTTTGGGTTCTCTAATTTTGAGTTCGCTCAACTCAATGCGCCGCGTTTGCACAGGAACCGATCGCACTTGTTGCAAACTCATCTCCAAATACTCTACCATCTCCGGCATGACAATGGCTTGCGCGCCGCGTTCTCCCAAAACAATCACATCGCCAGTTTTCTCGCGGACAATTCCCGTACCCAACATCGCCCCCAAAAAGTCGCGGTGAGAAGCTGTATCGAACAAGAAATTGCCAGCAATCTCCACCGCAGCCACGTTAACGCTAGCAGAGTCGATCGGGATATCCGATCGCGCGATCGCAATTCTTTGTCTTTCAGCTTGCGGGTAGCCGCCCCAAGCGACTAATTCCACGTCTGTTAAGCGCTTAAATACCGTCAGAGTGTCTGCCACTTCTGGAGGCGACAGAAAATCAGTCAGAGTAACTTCCCAAGTTTTAATTGCTTGTTCCGCTTGGTCGATCGCCCGCGCGACACATTCGCGGTTTTCAATGCCTTTTAACAGTTCTTCTCTTTGTAACATCAGTTAATGCTAGATTCTAATTTGAAATTACCAAAAATTGCTGTAACTAAAAAGTCTACTTTTTTAACAGTCACACTACTTTAATTATAGTCTAAGATAATCCAATAACGAACTTATGATTTTTGGAACTCGCAAAACTGATATGATGAACATGATTATTGTACCAAATGTATGAAGTCTTCGAGTTTAAGCAAGGTTAATATTTCAACGCGGTTGCTGTGTCAGGAAGCAGCCGAACCGTTGAAACAAGCGCTACAGGATAAAAGCCTTGTACCCGAGGAAGCAACGGCATTACTAACAGCAGACGAGCAACGCGCCATTCCTGCCATCAGCAAAAATAAGGCGTTGATCCAGGAAATTCAGAATCGGGTGCAGGGGTTGCCATCTTTCCATTCCTTGCTACAGGGCGATAGCCGAAACTTGACACATATTCCCGATGAAAGCGTACATCTGGTAGTCACATCGCCCCCGTATTGGAATTTAAAAGAATATCTCCAAAATCTCAACCAGCTTGGCGAAATAGCAGACTACGAAAAGTTTTTGCAGGAGCTCGATCGAGTATGGCAGCAGGTATGGCGGGTTTTAGTCCCCGGCGGACGACTGGTGATTGTGGTGGGCGATGTCTGTGTTGCCCGCAGGCGGTTTGGCAGGCACATGGTATTTCCCCTGCACGCGAGTATTCAGGAACACTGTCGCCATTTGGGATTTGATAACCTCGCACCGATTATCTGGTACAAAATCGCCAATGCTTCCCTGGAAGCAGCGGGGAATGGCACCAGTTTTCTCGGCAAACCTTATGAGCCCGGAGGTGTCATCAAAAACGACATCGAATTTATCCTGATGCAGCGCAAACCTGGCGGCTACCGCAGTCCCACTCTGACAGCACGGGTATTGTCCGTGATACCGGAAACTCTCCACCGGCAGTGGTTTCAACAAATTTGGCAGGATATCAAAGGCGCTTCCACCAAGCAACACCCCGCCCCGTATCCTTTGGAACTAGCAGAAAGGCTGGTGCGGATGTTTTCCTTTGCAGGGGACACGGTACTAGACCCATTTATGGGGACAGGAACAACCTGCGTCGCCGCCGCCAACTGGGGGCGCAACAGTATCGGGGTAGATGTTGAGCCAACTTACCATCACCTAGCGCTGAAACGGATGCAGGAGACGTATGGCTTGCGCGTAGTCTACGACAGAACGATGGGGGAGGTTGCTGAATGACGGGACAGACACCCATCATCCCCGATGATGTGTTCCAGGAAGCGGTGCAGGGTTTCTGGGATACCCGCATCGCCCAGGCACAAGCCCAGGTGCTAGCTGGCAAGGTTGACCAGGGAAACCGCAGTGCGGTGACAGGCGGCAAGCAGATGGACGGTTTCATCCTGACGCTGACTAATTTCTTGCTGGCTGCAGGTGTGCCTCAAAACCATATCCACGTTAAAAAAAGCCTAACCGTTATACCGGGGTTCTTTCGCCCGACGAAGATGTACGACTTTTTGGTGGTAAACCCTGAAAAACGGCAACTCAAAGTAGTCATCGAGTTGAAGAGCCAGGTTGGCAGCTTTGGCAACAACTTCAACAACCGCACAGAAGAAGCGATGGGGGCTGCTCTCGACATCTGGACAGCTTACCGGGAAGGGGTGTTTGGCGCAGCACCTCCGCCACCGTGGTTAGGATATCTGTTTGTTTTGGAAGACTGTCCTGCCTCGCGCACCCCGGTACAGGTTGCTGAACCGCATTTCGCGGTTCTGCCAGAGTTTAGAGAGGCAAGCTATGCTAAACGCTACGAACTTTTTTGTCAGAAGATGGTGCGAGAAAGGCATTTCACCGCTGCTTGTTTTTTAGTGACAAACCGCGAACAGGCAGCACAAAATCCCAACTATACGGAGCCATGTTCAGACTTGTCGGTAGTCAATTTTTTGCGGCAGCTTATCCGGCACGCGCTGTAGAGTAGATAACAGATTTTGGCGTTGCAGAGTAGAGGGATGGGCGTTGCTGAACTTTAGTATGAATCTACATTTTTTAATCTTTGCCGAAGACAGACTTTTTGTGCCTTGGAGTCTTTTCGTAGAACTTAATTCCTACCGTCAATCAGCAATGCCACATTGTCTACCCAACTACTTATTCTTCTTCACTCGCATATACAGTTCTTCCATCGCCTCAATAAACGAACCATCCTTGTGCCAAAACTGTGGAAAATCTCCCTGTTTCTTCACCACGATCGCACTTACCCCACTTTGCGCTGCCACCTCAATCGTCTGCGGTAATCGCTTCGCACCGTGCCAAAACTCTTTCAGGCTGACCGTTTGCGCCTCACTGGCGATCGCCCGCGTGAAATAGGAATCCACCGCCACAGGGGCCGCTGCATCAGCCGTTAACTCTGCAGAAAGCGCCAAGCCCAAAGGCGTTTTTGCTAATTCGAGGTGCAGCACTTCCTTAGAAAGTCCGCGTAGTTCAAACAGTAAAAATGGATCTTTGTCCAATTCGGCCGCCACCAAATAATAAACTCCGGCAATATGTTTGCAGGGATTGCTATAGTCTGGGCAAGAGCAAGTAGTCTTAAAGTCCTCACGGCTGCTGGGTAAAAGGTGCAATCCGAGGGGTGAGAAAGCATTTTCAATATTGTCGGGCATTTCGTTGAGCAGCAGCCGAGAAATGAAGCTGGCTTTCGATGCCATTTGGGCGATCGCCACTTTCCACTTTGCCTGACTAATTGGCTCAAACTCAATTTTAGTTTTGTACAGAGGCTCCTTATAAACCCCAAAATAAGGATTAACCGAGCCTCTTACTTCTGCCATCACTAAGCCATCATTAATCTTAAAGCTTTTTACCTTGTCATTCCTGGCATAGGAACGTCCCCTTCCGAGTCGTCCAGAATCGGTAAATCTTTCCAGCCCATCGATAAATTTATTGCCCCACCAAGTCCGAGTAAATTGTGACATAAGCTGTTCTGCATTTAAATTGTATATTTCGATGACAATCAAAAATCCTCTCCCTCTCTCCCCCTCTCCCCCTCTCCCTCTCTTATGTTGTTTCTCCTAATCTAGAACCGCATTTTTATTGAGTCTAATTAACTTTTTAAATGCCTCATTATCCAACTCAGTTAACCACGACTCATCCGCACCAATAATTGACCCTGCCAATTTCTTTTTGTCTTCAATCATTTGGTCAATTTTTTCTTCCAAAGTGCCAATCGCCACAAACTTATGCACAAACACATTTTTTTCCTGTCCGATCCGAAACGCCCGATCCGTTGCCTGATCTTCCACAGCCGGATTCCACCAGCGATCGAAATGGAACACGTGATTAGCTTTTGTCAGCGTAATTCCCACGCCGCCCGCCTTCAGTGACAGAATAAATACTGAAGGTTCAGACTCTGGATCTTGAAACTCTGAAATCATCCGTTCCCGTTTTTCGCGGCTGGTTCCCCCGTGGATGTAGTAAGTGTTGTAATGTAGCGTTTGTTTAATGTATTTTTCCAACGCGCTTCCCAGTTCTGTAAACTGCGTAAATACCAATAAACTTTCGCCTTCTGCTTTGACTTCCTCAATCATCTCGATCAGCCGTTCCAGCTTGTGCGATCGCTCTGGTGTAAACTCACTTTCATCCTGCAAAAACTGGCGCGGATGGTTACAAATTTGCTTCAGCTTCAGCAGTGTCGCCAAAATCATCCCTTTGCGCTTCATCCCTTCCGCCGCGTCAATTTCTTGTTCTACCTCTTTCACAATCGCTTCATAAAGCGAAGCTTGCTCGCGGGTGAGATTGCAGTAGAGCTTTTGCTCAACTTTGTCGGGGAGATCCTGAATAATCGACTTATCGGTTTTCAGACGGCGCAGGATAAAAGGTTCTACTAATTTTTTGAGCGCGGCTGATTGTGTGCGACTCCCATGTTTTTGAATCGGTAATTCAAACATTTTCCGAAACTGCGCCTCTTTACCCAAATATCCGGGATTGAGGAAATTAAAAATTGACCATAAATCCAACAATCGATTTTCCACGGGTGTTCCAGTCAATGCTAGTCGATGGGTAGCAGGTAACTTTAAAATCGCCTTGGTTTGCGCCGCTTTGGGATTTTTAATATTCTGGGCTTCATCAATTACCACGCGATGCCACGCTACGCTGCTCAACAGCTTCTCATCTTTTCGCACCAAGGTAAAGGAAGTAATCAACATATCGCAACCTTGGACGGCGGCTTTGAATGCTTTGGCATCTTGCAAACGTTGAGGGCCGTGGTGAATCAGCGATCGCAATTCTGGAGCAAATTTTTCCATTTCCTTTTGCCAGTTACCAACTACGGATGTGGGCGCAATTAGCAGCGTGGGTAGAACCGAAGGTGCGATCGCTTTTTCTGTCTCTTTTGTAGTAGATAAAACTTCCCGCTCTTGCAATAATCGAGCAATTACCTGCGCCGATTTACCCAAACCCATATCATCTGCAAGACAGCCATTTAATCCCAAACTTTCCAAATAACTCAACCAAGAAACGCCGCGCTTTTGGTAATCCCGTAACTTGCCCTGAAACTTTGCTGGATCTGCAATTAACTCTAACCGACTCTTATCGTTCAGCTTCTCCAACATATCCGATAACGCCCGATCGCGCTCAACCTCCAACTGTTCGCTCGCTTCTCCTTCGGCCGTCAACTTCATAAAGTCGATCAGGCTTAAATCGGGGTTTTCTTCGCGATGTTTTTGCCAAAAATTTAGCATCTCCTGCATCTTGTCTTTGTCCAGTTCCATCCATTGTCCTCGGAACTGTACCAGCGGTGTTTTAGCGCTTACTAACGCCTGCCATTCTTGTTCGCTAACCCGTTCACCCCCGATCGCCAATTCATATTGATATTCCACCAAGGAATCCGCCGAAAACAATCCTTTGCCCTTGATGGCAGCGATCTTGCTGCCCTTCCCTTTGACTTGCAGGCGAATCTTCGCCCGTTGTCGCCCCTTCGGCGTCCACCAAGCGGGGACAATCACTTTGTATCCGGCATCTTCTAATACCCAAGCAGACTCGCTCAGAAAGGTGAAAGCATCATCTAAGCTGAGGGTAATATTAACGGGTTTGTCGGTTTCTAGCCCTTGCCAAAGTTGGGGATAAATGCGGGCAGCGTAGCCGAGATTTGTCAGCAAATGTTGCTCAAAGTTGTCTCCGAATTGTGTTTGCAACTGTTTTTGTTGAGTCGATCGCGATCGCCAATAATCCTGCAACGGCATCCGCAGAGATGGGTCTTTTTTCGCAGCCACCTGAAACTCTAAAACCCAAGGCTGTTCGGGGTTTTCGGGGGATTGTAGTTGAAAGCAGAGGGAGAATGAGTCAGCAGATTGATTGCGCGTAATGCGATCGCGCCAGGTTTGCCATTGCCGGTATTTTTCAAGGCTTACTGGCGCTATTTTTCGTGTTTGGTTGAGGCAGATTTGGAGTAAAGAATCCGCAATCTTATTTTCAAACGATGCTGGGATGGGGGTTTGAGTGACAATTTCCACGATCGCACACTCGGAAAAATGCCGCAGCAACCGTTCGCGATCGTAGAACTTTGGTGTATCTTGTAGCTGGATCTTCCGAAAACCGGACACACAAACTAAAGGCATCCATTCAACATAGCGTTGTAAATCAGTTTCGTACTGTGTTGAAACAATTTCCCATCCCGGATAAATCTCAAAGCTGGGTGCAATTTTGGCAGGGGTTTTTGGAGTTTTTGCAGTTGTTTTGGTTTTTGTCTCGCCCGCTTTCTTACGCCCGCGCGTGGCTTTCTCAGCGGGTTCGGATGTTTCGATGGGTGCGATCGCGATCGGAGCAGTTTCTCGATAACGCAACGCCGGAATATAATGATCTTTCAGAACAATTTGCTTAAAATTTTGGGTGTAGTGATACCAAAATAGCAAGTCTGAACCAAACTGAACTTCTGCTACATCGTAGAGGGCAAAAAAATGCAGATCGTTCAATACTTTAGTCAAAGTGTGGGTGGCGATGGACACACAATCAACTTGCCAATACTCCAACTCAAATGTTTCGGGTAACTCTGTCTAATTACTAGAAACGCCTTTATTGGAGTAAAGCGGAGTTAATTGACGCATATTGATAACCATCTTGTTTGTGC
>NZ_JAUBTL010000107.1:1808-12135 GCF_036702475.1 Microcoleus sp. D2_18a_B4 | reverse complement strand
CTGTTACACCTGTCAAAGCAATTCGGTTGGCAAAATTGTCATTGGCTGGAGGGGGAGGGGCAATATTAAGTTGAATCGAACCTGTAGCACTGCTAAAACCATCGACAGCTATTTGATAGGTTGTCCCGGCTATCGCATTCAGGCTAAGCAGGCTAGTGTTATTCCCTCCACCATCATCATTGGAGCCAATCAGACTGAGGTTATTAACCGCAGAACCCGTGAAAACCGACAACCAAGTGTCGAAATTACTGTTTTTGGTGTCAATATAAAAAGTCCCGCTACTCGGTGCTGTCCAAGACCACCACTGCGAGTTAATTGTCCCACTTTGGGTAGGTTCACCTACTTCTCCGGTGGAGCCAATATTTGACCCTGTTGTACTCACCTGTACGCCAGTGAGCAAAGTTCGGTTAGCAAAGTTATCAGCCATAGTCTTTTTACCTTTTTTTCTAGGTAGTTACTTTTATCTTGTCTCGCCTGTACTAATAATGCACGCGAATTCAACTGAAGGAGCAAAACTTTACACAGTCTTTAAACTCGCTTCACTTTGTGCCCCTATCTATGTATCAGACAGCGCCGCATCTTTTTTTCGTTTTGTAATGAAACTTTACACTGAGTGTTTAATAGCGACTAGGAAATGGCAGCGTTAGACATTTATTTTTTTCCTGTGAAAATGTTGTCTGTACCCAATTTCCATACCTGCGGGATAAAAGACGTACTTGTTTATACTCAGTAATTTAGTATAAGTGAGTATAAAATTGTCTAATACAGAAAAATCATATCAGTTTTTAGAAGCCCACGCATCAGTAATCTCTCCGAACAGTTTAATTCAATTGCATTAATAAGTAAGTATATTTATTTATAATCCAGAAAAACGGGGAAGAAGCGATCGCACATCCCCTTTTTTCTGGATCGTGCAGCCGTTGGAGACTTCGATACAAAGCAGAGAGACACAGGCTTTCAGGCTTAAATCGATGTGAAGCTCTTCTTTCAAACTTCAATCATTCGAGTTTCACACCCGTTTCCTGCGGGAAAAGCCCTACAATAAATTAAAAATTTTCCCCAACAATCATCCCCGCCAATATGACAAACCCCACCCAAACATTTTGGCGAAAGATTTGACCGTAAATTGGCTTAGGAATATCCGCATTCCGCAGTTGACTGTACTGCAAAAACCACAAAATCGCCGCCGCAATAATTGCCAACCAAAAACCAATGTGCAAGTGTAAATTAATCCCCATCGCCGCTAACAAACCGACAGTACCCACAAAGAAAAAACCCACAGCATTAGCGGCATTATCCCCGAAAAATATCGCGCTAGAATTCACCCCCAAACGCAAATCGTCTTCCCGATCGCTCATCGCATAAACTGTATCAAATCCTAACGTCCACAGCACGACTGCACCCCACAGCAACCAAGTCGCTAATTCTAGTTCTCCAACGGCGGCGCTCCAACTAATTAAAACTGCAAAACCCCACGCAATTGATAACACTAATTGCGGCACTGGAAAGAATCTTTTTGCCAGTGGATAGCAGATAATTACTGGTACGGCGGCGACACACAGCCAGAAGCTTAAAGGATTGAGATACAAAGCGAGAATCGCCGCGCAAGCAAAGGAAATTAATGCAACTCCTATCCCAGTTTGCACGGTGAGGGCGCGGGATGCTAGGGGGCGCGATCGCGTTCTTTCTACTTCGGGATCGATATCGCGATCCCACAAGTCGTTGATGACGCATCCAGCCGCACTCGTGGCTAGGGTTCCCAACACAATCACGCCCACCAATGCTGCAGGCGGCCTCCCGTCGGCTGCTAAAAAGACGGCCCAGAGGGCTGGAATCATTAAAATGAGCCTTCCTGCTGGTTTGTCCCATCTCAAAAGCCTCACGACGGTTAGCAATGTGGATTCGGGTTGGCGATCGGGCTCTTTAAGCATTTTAATTCTAGATTTGATATTTTTAACTTTAGATTTTATCAAATTTTAGGCACAATCACTTACTATCTCTGCTGGCGACCATACTTCTATCGGAATTTAAAACAGGTGAAAGTCTTGCCCAGTCAGCACTTCCAAATTTTAGCTAATTTAATAGAATCCCTAACTGGATTCGTGAAATAATCATAAATATCTGTCAACCCCGATACTCCAATGGTTAATTCACTTGCTTCTGCGGAGTCAAATCGCATTATTGCTGCTATTGATATGGGTACTAACTCATTTCACATGGTGGTGGCGCGCATCGATCCGAAATTGCCCGCGTTTACGATTATTGCTAGAGAAAAAGATACGGTTCGGTTGGGCGATTGTGAGGTTAAGACAGGGTGCTTGAAGTCCGAGGTTATGCAAAGGGCGATCGCCACTCTGCGCCGTTTTCAAGATATTGCTAAAACTTTCAATGCTGAACAAATTATCGCTGTGGCTACGAGTGCAGTTCGGGAAGCTCCTAACGGGCGAGATTTTCTCAAACAAGTTGCTGAAGAATTAGACCTGAATGTGAGTTTAATTTCTGGTCAAGAAGAAGCGCGGAGAATTTATCTCGGTGTTCTTTCGGGTATGGAGTTTAACAATCAGTCGCAGGTAATTATTGATATTGGGGGCGGTTCTACGGAGTTGATTTTAGGAGACAGTTCTGAGCCTCGCTGTCTCACCAGTACAAAAATTGGTGCTGTTCGCTTAACAGGACAATTTGTCAAAACAGACCCGATTAGTAGGGAGGAGTTTACTTATTTGCAAGCTTATATTCGGATTTCGCTCGAAAGACCGATCGACGAATTGCGCTCTCACTTCAATGCGGGCGAACCTTTGCGCTTGATTGGCACTGCTGGAACCATCGAAACTCTGGCTGCCATTAACGCTCGCGAAAAGTTGGGAACAGTGCCGAATCCCCTAGCCGGATATCAGTTAAGTTTAAAAGATTTGCGCGATTTAGTCAATCGCTTTCGCAAACTTTCTTATGCCGAAAGGTTGGCAATTCCGGGAATGTCGGACAAGCGGGCGGAAATTATTCTGGCAGGATCTATGATTTTGCAGGAAGCGATGACACTATTAGGAATTGAATCGCTGACTGTGTGCGATCGCTCTCTGAGAGAAGGCGTAATTGTTGACTGGATGCTGGCGCACGGTTTAATTGAAAACCGCTTGCGCTATCAAGGTTCAATCCGCCAGCGCAGCATTCTGCACATGGCTGACAAATATCAAGTCAATTTAGAACAAAGCGAAAGAACCGCAGCATTTGCGCTCAATTTCTTCGACCAAACTCAAGGAATTCTACACAATTGGGGAACCGAAGAACGCGAGTTGCTGTGGGCTGCCGCGATTCTGCACAACTGCGGTTTGTACGTCAGTCATTCAGCGCACCACAAGCATTCTTACTATTTAATTCGCAATGGTGAGTTATTAGGATACACTGAAACTGAGATTGAAGTAATTGCCAATTTGGCTCGCTATCACCGGAAGAATCCTCCTAAAAAGAAGCACGAAAATTTTATTGTACTCCCGAAAAAATACCGGGAATTCGTCAGTAAACTGCATCCTTTTCTGCGGTTGGCTGTGGCTTTAGATAGGCGGCAAATAGGCGCAATTTCTGATTTTAAATGCGAATACCGCCCGGAAGTTAGAGAGTTTCACTTGCGGCTACTACCGCTCAATCCAGAAGACGATTGCGCTCTAGAACTGTGGAGTTTGGATTATAAAAAGCCGTGTTTTGAATATGAGTACAATCTCAAATTAGTGGCAACTTTGGAACCGACTCTGGTTCCGGTTTAAATACAAAGCCGAGCCTGAAAACGAGAAACTGTAGGGTGCGCGCGTCCCCTACAGTTTCAACTTAATCCCAAGTCTATAGCAGTCCTAAATCATTTGCGTAATTATTGTAGGGGCAATCCCCCCGTGGTTGCCCCGATAGATTAGTGGGTAGGCACGGGGGCACTACCCCTACAAAATTTGCGAATCATTTAGGATTGCTATAGTACCAATATTGTGTTTGAATCCACAGTCCTCCCGATCGCCCTAGCCTGCCTTCTGAAGGCAGGGTAGATTAATTTTAGAGAGGATAAATCAAGGCGATTATGACTATTGGCTGACGCTATACGAAAGATTTAAGTAGTGTCTCATATCATGTCCGGTCGAGCGAGATCGATTTTTGTAGGGGCTCCCATCACCAACAATACCTGCCAATAATTGACCATCTCAAAAACCCGCGCCGACCGGGATATTATGGTTAATCGATCGGACATGATATTAGCGATTATTCTGATACAAGCGGATTCCATATTATCTACAAACCAGGTAGCCCAATTACTGTAAAATCCTGTTGAGTGATGAGATTAACTGACACGCCGTTGAGGCTAGCTAAGATTTGATCAGTGTTGGCAATTTTGATAAAAGTTGTAGTGTTTTCTTCAACTATGCTGAGTCGATCGACCGTTAACCCTCCCGTCAAAATTAATAAATCTTCACCTTGCGTAAAATCAGCGATGACATCGCGGCCTTCTCCCGCAGTCAAGAAAAAGTAATCGCGCCCGCTTCCCCCTTGCAGCGTATCGTTTCCGAAGTCTCCCCTCAACCAGTCGTCGCCAATTCCCCCAATCAAAGTATCATCACCCTCACCCGCGTACAGAGTATCGCTACCGTCACCGCCGCACAATTGATCGGCATCTTGATTGCCAAAAATTAAATCATTGCCGCCACCGCCGCACAAATAATCTTTTTGACTGCTAGCATCCGTCGCGATATTGTCAATATCTCCGAAAATCGTATCCTCGCCCTCGCCGCCGCAGATGGTGTCATTTCCCAACTCTCCAAACAGCAAATCCTTGCCCGAATCGCCGCAAATTATATCGTTATTTTTGCCACCATGTAAGGTATCATTGTCCTTGCCGCCAGAAAGAGTATCTTCGCTTTCTTCCCCGTATAAAAGGTCATTGCCACTATTGCCAAATATCAAATCTTTTCCTGTAAAATCACCGTCAGACGCATCAGAAGTGCCGCCAAATAAACTGTCATTACCTTCATCGGCAAGCAAGGTATCGCTGCCTTTGTCGCCCCAAACTACGTCATTATCTTTGCCTGCGATCGCCACATCTGGATCTTTACCCGCATAAATAATGTCATTCCCAGCGTGGCCGACGAGATAGTCGTTATTTTCGTTGCCAAATATGGTGTCGCTGTCTGCATCCGCGCCAACAGTAACTGGGCTAGCAAGGCCACCGTAAATATTGTCGTTGCCTGGAAAGCCAATTACCAAGTCGCTGCCGTTAAAACCGTTGATGCTGTCATTAATATGGCTGCCGATTAGGGAATCGCTGCTGTCTGTAGCGTTGAGCATATTTTCAGGGATATTGGGGTCGGGAATGGAAGTGCGATCGGGTAAAGTTATTCGATCGCACATACAGTCTTCCGAAGCCACAGGAATTAGCGCAGGTGTGGGGGTTTCGGTTGGTGGAGATGTGGTTGGGGCGATCGAATTGTCAGTTGCGATCGGCGTTTCCGCCGGTTTAGCCGTCGGAATTGGAGTTTCCGCAGATATCGGAATTGGCGTTGGAATTGGTGTCGGAGTTTCCCCAGGAATTAGCGTCGGTGTAGGAATTGGAGTTTCCGCAGGAATTGGCGTCGGAATTGGAGTTTCCGCAGGCGTCGGAATTGGTGTCGCAGTCGGAATTGGCGTCGGAATTGGTGTCGGAGTTTCCGCAGGCGTCGGAGTCGCTGTCGGAATTGGAGTTTCCGCAGGCGTCGGCGTCGCTGTCGGAATTGGCGTCGGAGTTGGAATTGGAGTTTCCGCAGGCGTCGGCGTCGGAATTGGCGTCGGTGTGGGAATTGGAGTTTCCGCAGGCGTCGGAGTCGGAATTGGCGTCGGAGTTTCCGCAGGCGTCGGAGTCGGAATTGGCGTCGGAGTTTCCGCAGGTGTCGGAGTTTCCGCAGGTGTCGGAGTCGGAATTGGCGTCGGTGTGGGAATTGGAGTTTCCGCAGGCGTCGGAGTCGGAGTTTCCGCAGGCGTCGGAGTCGGAATTGGAGTTTCCGCAGGCGTCGGCGTCGGAGTCGGAGTTGGAGTTTCCGCAGGTGTCGGAGTCGGAGTTTCCGCAGGTGTCGGAGTCGGAGTTTCCGCAGGCGTCGGTGTGGGAATTGGAGTTTCCGCAGGCGTCGGAGTCGGCGTCGGAGTTGGAGTTTCCGCAGGTGTCGGAGTCGGCGTCGGAGTTGGAGTTTCCGCAGGTGTCGGAGTCGGCGTCGGAGTTGGAGTTTCCGCAGGAATTGGCGTCGGAATTGGCGTCGGTGTCGGAGTTGGAGTTTCCGCAGGAATTGGCGTCGGTGTCGGAGTTGGAGTTTCCGCAGGAATTGGCGTCGGTGTCGGAGTTGGAGTTTCCGCAGGAGTTGGAGTCGGTGTCGGAGTTGGAGTTTCCGCAGGTGTCGGAGTCGGAGTAGTATCTACAATAGTCAAAACAGCAGTAGAAATGGCTCCTAAATCTGCTTTGTTAGTGGGATTATTCAGAGTTAAATTAACAGTTTCATCCTGTTCTATTTCGGAATTATCAATAATTGCAATCGTGAAAGTTTGAGTAGTTTCGCCAATGCCAAAATTTAATGTTCCCGATTTCTGGTTATAGTCAGTACCAGCATTAGCAGTGCCATTACTTGTACTGTAACTGACAGCAGCCGCCACATTAGCATCAGTGCGAGTAACGGTAATTGTGGCAAATTGACCGTTTTCATTAACGCTGTAGTTGGCCTTGCTGAAATTAAATGTGCCTGGATTGGTGAGGTTGATAATGAACGATTGGTCGTCAGAAGTATCGAGCCCTTCGTTATCTCTACCGCCATTATCTCTCAGGTTTAGAGTGATATTAGCACTGCCGATCGCCCCCGGCACTGGTGTAAAGGTTAGCGTCCCCACCGAGTCGATCGCAGGTTGTACACTAAACAAAGCAGCATTATCATTCCCTACCACTTGAAAAGCCACAGTTTGTCCTGATTCGTTAGGGCCTGGAGAAATCTCAGTCGCCCATCCGGGGATGGTTTGTGGCCCCGAATTGCTGCTGAGAGTGCGATCGACCCCTTTGACAAACGAAGGTGGATCGTTGACTGGATTAACTGCGATCGAACTTGTTAAACTATTAGTGCTAAACGGGGTTGTTCCCCCAGTAACTGAAGCATTGACGCCCGCAGTACCGTTGCCCACTCCGTTACTTCCATCCCACGCCCGAAAAGTAATTTTTGGTTCGCTTCCAGGGGTACTGTAATAGTTTGGGTTGGGTACAAAGCGGACTCTCGCAGGCGTTTGCAGGGAAACGCGCGTCAGGTTGATGTTAGCTTGCGCCGAGTTAGTGCCGTCACCGAGGAATAGAAAATTAGGAGTTTCGTAAGGATCTATCTGGTCGCTAAATCCTGAATAATCGCGCAGCGGGCCGGTTAGTATGATCTCGCTGCCATCGGAAAGAAAGTATTTGTCACCTTGAACTCTGAGAGTGTAGTTAGTAGCAATATTGGTGTGATAACCAACATTCTCTGCTGCCAGAAATAAGCCGTTGGTTTGTCCGCCGGGGTTGGGAGTAATGCCGTCGCCTTGTGCGAAGATATTGCCAGAGTTTTCAGATAGCTGCTGGAAACCGATTTCAATGGCTTTGCGATCGCTAGTAACGGCAACTATGCTAAAACCAGCTTGATTTTGATTAGTGCGGGATTCCGAGATAATTTGGAGATTAAAAGACAAGCTAAAGCCTGTAGTGCGATCGAGCGGTGGAAATGACGGATTTAAAGATTTTTTTGTATAGCCAGCATAGATGCTATTAGCCGCAGTGCTGTTTAAATTAACTCCATTACCGCTAAAAAATTCTGAAGCTGTAGCGGTAGGAGAAGCAAGATTTGAGTTAGTCAAAGACAGCCAATTTTGAGAACTGGGAGTGTTACCAAGTAAGCCATTATAAAGAGGAGTCGGGCCGAGCACTGTTGCTGAACTTTCAGACACTGCACCGAAATTTGTCCAAGTATTGCCGTCAGTTGAAAATTGCCAGTTACCGTTACTATTGTCTGCAGCGGTGACTGCAACACCCAAAGGATCGCCATTAGCCTCACCGCCTAACTCGCTAGTGATGTTAAAAATACTAAAGCCTGTGTTAGCGGCGCTGGGTATATCTTCATTTATTGCGATCGGCGGATTAACATTAGGAGTTGCCCAAGTCGGAGCAATGTTAACTGGCCTGTTGCGGAGGCTGTTAATATAAATAGTGTTAATTCCGCCGTTGGGTAAACCCAAGGAGCCGGGACTATCTATAGTATAACTAGCAGTTCTGTTGATGCCGCCAACATTGCTCACAAACTCGACATTACCCCCGTTGCTTGGTGCTAGAATTTGTACCTTAGCTGCACTCCCAAAGGCTCCGTGTGTCCCCAATGTTCTCCAGGCGAGGGAATCAACAGAAGTAATTCCCGCACTGCTAGTATCTACCCAAACAATATCTGATGCTGCAAAATCCCCACCAAAAGCGTTAGTTCCGACTAAGACATTATTGAGATAAGTACCGCCAGCAGCGTTATTTATCCGCAATTGAATGTTCCAATCAGCATCATTTCCGCCGGCAACGGGGTTGTAGGTAATATCATCAGTAGGAATGACACCTGAACCGCCGATCGCAATTATGGTTCCTGCCTTGAATACAGGAGCAATACTCGCCATGTTCCTGAACTGATAAGCAGAATTTTTCTGTGCTGTTGCACCAATTGAATCCCCCACAAAATAGCTCTGAAGCTGAGTTGCACTTACATCTTCCGTCAACAGCAGTTCCACATACTCATTCCCCTGGAATTGCCCGTTCCGCCGGAATTCGTTAATAATTATCTGTCCCATCTAGATGCACCTAAATTTGAGATGATTATGTATTAGCTGCCAACTACTATCAATTTTTTTACATTTAATTTTTATTTACGTAAATACACTGTCAGTAGTTTCTCCGTACAGTGGCTTGTTTAAGTCATTTTTATTACTAAAATAATACCGGGAGTGCTGAGCCGTGTCAAGCAAAAGCTTGGATTATTGTCGATCGCACTCCCGGACGCAAAAAGTGATTTGATACACTACTCATAGCGGCAAGCTACGCGCTGTGAACCCTACATAATTAACTAAGGTGCGTACTCCGCACCTTAGTTAATTAATTTGTGCTTACCCGAAGATGGTAAAATCATTCAGACCGATCGCACTAGCTTGCACTCCATTCAAAGCAGCCAACAGTTGACCGTTCTCACCAATCCTGATGAAAGCTGCATTAGCGCTTTGGGTAATACTAAGTTGACCAAAAGTTAGACCGCCCCCTAACACCAGCAAATCTTCACCTTTTGTGAAATCAGTAATTAGATCGCTGCCTTCACCTGCTGTTAAAACAAAGCGATCGCGCCCAATGCCACCGCTGAGAATATCATTGCCCAAACCGCCAATCAAACAATCGTCGCCTTTACCGCCATAGAGAGTATCGTTACCCTCCTCGCCGCATAGTTTGTCACTACCGCCGTTGCCAAACATCAAATCATTGCCAGCACCACCGCACAGGGAATCAGGCTCGCCGTTAAAGTCGATCGCACTGTCTCCGAAAATAGTATCGTCCCCATCGTCGCCACAAATGCTATCACTGCCGCGATCGCCCAACAGCAGATCGTTGCCAGTACCCCCCACCACAACGTCATTGCCCTTGCCGCCATAAACAGTATCATTGCCCTCTTCGCCGCTTAGAGTATCCGCAGCATCTCCCCCATTCAAGAAGTCGTTGCCCGCACCGCCAAACAGCAAATCGCGTCCAGTCGAGTCAAGGCTAGACGGGTCAAAACTGCCTCCAAACAAGCTGTCGTTACCTTGAGCTCCAACGAGAGTGTCATTGCCTTTGTCGCCCCAAATCAAGTCATCGTCTTTGCCGCCGATCGCCACATCATCGCCCTTACCCCCGAAAATGCGATCGTCGCTGCCGGCGCCGTTGAGGTAATCATTGCCATTGCCGCCAAACAGCAAGTCTTTGTCTGCATTCGGGCCAAGGGGGATATTGCTGGGCAGTGCCCCGTAAATATTGTCGTTGCCTTTTTCGCCCAGCAGAACGTCGTCGCCGTTGAAACCGCTGATAACGTCGTTGAGATTGCTGCCGATGAGGAAGTCGTCGCCGTCAGTGCCGTTGAAAGTGCGATCGACAGAATTCGGGCCCGGAATCGAACCGATCGCGGGTAGGGTAATCTGTTCGCAAATGCAATCGCGATCATCTGTACTTTCCGTGGGAGTTTCCTTTGGAGTTTCCGTGGGAGTTTCCTTTGGAGTTTCCGTGGGAGTTTCCTTTGGAGTTTCCGTGGGAGTTTCCTTTGGAGTTTCC
>NZ_JAUBTL010000107.1:0-1708 GCF_036702475.1 Microcoleus sp. D2_18a_B4 | reverse complement strand
GTGGGAGTTTCCGTGGGAGTTTCCTTTGGAGTTTCCGTGGGAGTTTCCGTGGGAGTTTCGGTGGGAGTTTCCTTTGGAGTTTCCGTGGGAGTTTCCGTGGCAGTTTCCGTGGGAGTTTCCGTGGGAGTTTCCGTGGGAGTTTCCGTGGCAGTTTCCGTGGGAGTTTCCTTTGGAGTTTCCGTGGGAGTTTCCCTTGGAGTTTCCGTGGGAGTTTCCTTTGAAGTTTCCGTGGCAGTTTCCGTGGCAGTTTCCGTGGGAGTTTCCGTGGGAGTTTCCTTTGGAGTTTCCGTGGGAGTTTCCGTGGGAGTTTCCGTGGCAGTTTCCGTGGGAGTTTCCGTGGCAGTTTCCGTGGCAGTTTCCGTGGGAGTTTCCGTGGGAGTTTCCTTTGAAGTTTCCGTGGCAGTTTCCGTGGCAGTTTCCGTGGGAGTTTCCGTGGCAGTTTCCGTGGGAGTTTCCGTGGCAGTTTCCGTGGGAGTTTCCTTTGGAGTTTCCGTGGGAGTTTCCGTGGCAGTTTCCGTGGCAGTTTCCGTGGGAGTTTCCGTGGGAGTTTCCGTGGCAGTTTCCGTGGCAGTTTCCGTGGCAGTTTCCGTGGGAGTTTCCGTGGGAGTTTCCGTGGGAGTTTCCGTGGCAGTTTCCGTGGCAGTTTCCTTTGGAGTTTCCGTGGGAGTTTCCGTGGGAGTTTCCGTGGGAGTTTCCGTGGGAGTTTCCGTGGCAGTTTCCGTGGCGGTTTCCGTGGGAGTTGGAGTCGGAGTAGGAGTTTCCATGGGAGTAGGAGTAGGAGTAGGAGTAGGAGTCGGAGTCGGAGTCGGAGTCGGAGTCGGAGTCGGAGTCGGAGGGTTATTTACAATAGACCTCTTGCAAAATAATTTTGTGCTATAATAGAAAGTTTAGACAATTTTTAAATCTAGCAGGCTGGGCAAGTTTAAGGAGATGCCAATCAACCCAATAATTCAAAGTTTGACCTAAACTTGAGAAAACTTTTAAGTATAACACATATTTTTTTTGCAAGAGGTCTAATAATGCTTGCCGTGACGATCGCAGAATCAGCTTTCCCATCATTCGCCTTGTAGGTAAAAGAGTCTGTCCCTGCAAAACCAGGATTCGGAGTATAGGTGAAAGAACCGTTAGCGTTGAGGGCGATCGACCCTGTAGCCGGATTTGTCACCAGAATCGCCGTCAGCGGGTCATTTTCCGGGTCTGTATCGTTGATTAAGACTCCCAAACCTGTCACGTTGAGACTCGTATTAAAAGCAGTAGTATAGCTGTCAGAATTGGCTACAGGCGGGTTATTGTTGACGTTTACAGTCATGGTAGCCGGTTCCGAGCTAACTATTCCGTCGCTGACTGTGTAGGTAAATGTGTCTGTTCCAGAAAAGCCAGCGTTAGGAGTATAAGTGAAAGAACCGTCTTTGTTGAGGGCGATCGACCCTTGCGTCGGATTTGCGGCCACCGCAGCAGTCAGCGTGTCTAAATCTACGTCGGAGTCGTTGGCTAAAACTCCCGGCACTGTTACGCTGAGGGCTTTTCCGGCACTGGTGCTATAGGTATCCGGCTGCGGCTGCGGCGGATTGTTGGTAACGTTGATACTCACCGTAGCCGGGACAGTCGCAGCCCCGTCGCTAACGCTGTAGGTGAAGGTATCAGTCCCTACAAAGCCAGCGTTAGGAGTATAAGTGAAGTCACCGAGGGGATTAAACGCGATCGTACC
>NZ_JAUBTL010000106.1:0-12617 GCF_036702475.1 Microcoleus sp. D2_18a_B4 | reverse complement strand
ATCCGCTACACAAGTAGTTACTTTTGTCAACTTTCTTGTTAAGAAAGATGTTTATAAAGCATAGCTTATTAAGGGGGGCTGGGGGGGATCTTTCTCAACAGCTACGGGAAGCATTAGCAGCATCAGGAAAAGAGCGAATTCGAGATTTAGTGAAAAATCCCCTGAGATGTTCGCTATTGTGCGGCACTTGGCAATCCTTAGATGGGGATTTACCGGATACTAAGGCGAAGCTTTATCAAGGGTTTGTGACAACTTTTTATCAGTGGAAAAAACCGCGCCTGAATTGGATTCAGCAGCAGGAATTGAATGCGGCTTTGGGGAAATTGGCACTTTCAGGGATGTTAAATGAAACGGATCGGTTTCAGTTGCCCGAAAGTGTGGCATATCGGGTGATGGGTGCATCGCAGTTTGAGTTAGCTTGTCGTTTGGGTTGGCTGAATTTAGTCGCGAGGGATGCGGAGACGGCGGAAGGGATTTATGCTTTTTACCATCCTACGTTTCAGGAATATTTTGCGGCGTTGGCGGTTGAGGATTGGCACTTTTTCTTGAATCATATTCCTAAGAATCCGCAACATCCTGATGCTCGATACCGCATTTTTGAGAAGCAGTGGAAAGAGGTGATTTTGCTGTGGTTGGGGCGTGAGGATGTAGGGAAGGAGGAGAAGGAAGCGTTTATTAAGGCGTTGGTTAAGTTTAAGGTTGGGTGGGATAAATTTTCTGGATATCGGGCATATTTTCTAGCGGCTGCGGGGATGGCTGAGTTTAAGGATTGTAGTCTTGCTGATGAGATTGTATCGCAGATTGTTATTTGGGGATTTGGTTATTTTAATAAGCAAAAACAGGATTGGCGGACATTTCTCGATCCAATTGTCGATAGAGCAAGGGAAGTTCTGAAAGAGACGGATCGGGAAAAGGCGGGTTCCGCTTTAGTCGAGTTTATCCGCAATTCAGGTGACGAATATACCCGGAGGCGAGCGACAAAAAGCTTAGGGCAAATAGGCAAGTATCACCCAGAAACTATCTCCTATTTAGTCGAGTTAATCGGCACTTCTCAGGATGAACATACCCGGTGTGTAGCGGCAGAGAGCTTAGGGGAAATAGAAAAAAATAGCCCAGTTGCGATAGCCACTTTAGTCGAGTTACTCCGCAAGTCAGTTGACAAAAAGACCGGGAAGCAAGTGGCATATAGCTTGGGAAAAATAGGCAAAGATAGCCCAGAAGCGATTGCAGCTTTAGTAGAACTAATCCGCACTTCAGATCATAACCATTTCTACCCGCATTACTGTCGGTACAACGTACCTACTTGTATAATATTGGCATATAGCTTAGTGAAAATAGGGAAAAATAATCCAGTTGCGCTCGCCGCTTTAGTCGAGTTAATTCGCACTTCAGAACATAAAGTTACCCAAGAGCGAGCGGCAGAAATTTTAGGTAGGATAGACAAAGATAACCCGGTAGCGATCGAAACTTTATTGGAGTCAATCCGCAACTACCGTCCTAAAGATACTCGTTATCAAGCAGCAGAAAAATTAGCAAGAATCGGCAAAAATAACCCAGTTGCGATCGCCGCTTTAGTCGAGTTAATCCGCACTTCACGTAATAAAGTTACCCGGTGGCGAGCGGCAGAATGCTTGGGGAAAATAGATAAAGATAACCCAGTTGCAATCAGCGCTTTAGTCGAGTTAAGCCGCAATTCCAATGAAAGGACCCGGTGGTCAGCGGCAGATAGCTTAGGTAAAATAGGCAAAAATAACCCAGTTGCGATCGCCGCTTTAGTCGAGTTAATCCGCAATTCCGGTACTGAAAGTACCCGGTGTCAAGCGATAAAAAGCTTAGGGGCAATAGGCAAAAATAACCCAGAGGCAATCTCCGCTTTAGTCGAGTTGCTCGGTACTTCTCAAGGTGAATATACCCGTCTGATAGCGGCAGAATGCTTAGGAAAAATAGACAACAATAACCCTGTTGCGATCTCCACTTTAGTCGAGTTGCTCGGGACTTTTCAGAATGGATATCATCTGTGGGAATTGGGAAATAAATTAGAAAAAATAGGCAAAGATAACCCAGTTGCGATCGCCGCTTTCGTCGAGTTAATCCGCACTTCAGGTGATGAAAATACCCGGCTTCAAACGGCAGAATTTTTGGGAGAAATAGACCAAAATAACCCGGTTGCGATCGCCACATTAGTCGAGTTAATCCGCAATTCAGATAATGCAGATACCCGGTGTCGAGCGGCATCTAGCTTAGGGAGAATAGAGAAATATCACCCAGTTGCGCTCGCTACTTTAATAGAGTTGATTCCTAGTTATCACCCTGAATATTCTCTTTTTGACCCGACAGATAGCTTACTGAAAATTATGACAGGTAAAGATTTCGCTACCGCAGTTTCAGGTTTAAAAAATCGCCTAACTTCGGAAATCTACAAAAATGATTTGGGTCGGAATGAAAGATGTCACGAAGTCATCTGGAATTGTGCCGAAAATATGACTTACCCAGACTTTTATCAAGCATGGCACGCTTAACCCACCGCTGGAATTGCCGTTAACAGGTTTTCGGGTGGATGGAGATGATTTGTTGGATGGGGTGCGGAATTGGATTGGGGGGATTGGTTCGTGATTCAGGGGCCGGACACGGCAATGCCCTTGGTGTCCACTTAACTTCAAACCCAGTCACAGACTGCTGTTTGACTATTAAATCCCGATCCCCCCGGCGCCAAGGGCGGGCACGGGGGCACCGCCCCTACGAAGGGGGGGACAAGATTCTTCTCAAAGTCAACCCCTACTCCCCAACAATCAGGGGGATTTAGGGGGATCTAGATTCGGGTAAAAATGAGATTTCTCAAAGGTTGGAGTCTTAAGTTGACACGAAGAAGGGCATTGCCGTTTCCCTACAGGAATCACAAAAACGTGCGATCGACCAAAAGCAGATGCGAACCAATCCTTTAACCTACAATACTATTTCTAGAGATGCCATCACCGAGCCTCCCAAAGACTCCCCCAAACCATGCCCAAGCCAAAAAAGACCCCCGCCAAAACCTACACTGAAATCAATCTCAGCGACCCCCAATACTACTTCAACCGAGAACAAAGCTGGCTAGAATTCAACAACCGCGTGCTCCACGAAGCCCTCGACCCCCGCACGCCCCTCCTAGAAAGACTCAAATTTCTCGCTATTTTTAGCTCGAACCTAGACGAATATTTTATGGTGCGCGTGGGCGCCCTCAAACAACAAGTACATGCCAAAGTCAGCAAATTAACCTCCGACGGCCGCACACCTCAACAACAGCTAGATGCCCTGAACAAGCGGCTTTTGCCGATGGTTACTCAGCAACACGCCTATTTTGAGCAAACCCTGCGGCCGAAACTAGCAGCAAGCGAAATCTACATTCTCGACTACATTGACCTCAATCAAGAACAGCGCAATTACTTGCACCGCTACTTCAAAGAACAAGTATTTCCCGTACTCACTCCCCTAGCAGTTGACCCGAGCCACCCATTCCCCTACCTTTCCAATCTCAGCCTCAATTTAGCAGTAGTAGTCAGGGACCCCGACACGCGGGAAGAATTATTTGCCCGCGTCAAAGTACCGCAGGTTTTGCCGAGGTTTTTGCCTTTGCCGGGGGATTTGCAGTGGCAGCAGAGGGGCAAATCTCCTGTTTGGACTGGCGTGCCCCTAGAACAGGTGATTGCCCACAATTTAGAAGCTTTGTTTCCGGGGATGGACGTTGAGGAATATCACCCGTTCCGAATTACTCGCAATTCCGATTTGACGGTGGAGGAAGATGAGGCAGAGGATTTGCTGCTGGCAATAGAACAGGAGCTCCGCAAGCGTCGGTTTGGAGGTTCTGCGGTGCGGATGGAAATTCAAGCGATTATGCCCCCTGCGCTGCGAGATATGCTGATGGAGGAGCTGGAGCTCGGTGAGCAAGATGTTTACGTCGTAGAGGGGCTGCTAGGCCTCAAGGATTTGATGTCTTTTGTGGGGCTGCCGGTGCCGGAACTGAAAGACCCGCCTTGGACTCCCGTTGTGCCACCACGCTTGCGGAACTCGGAATCGGCAAGGATTTTAGACAAATCGAGGTTGGATGCTGAAGAGGGCGAGGATATTTTCACCACCATCCGGCAGGGGGATTTGATGCTGCACCATCCCTATCACTCGTTTGCGGCGACGGTGCAGCGGTTTATTACTGAGGCGGCGCACGATCGCTCCGTGTTAGCGATTAAAATGACTTTATACCGCACTTCTGGAGATTCGCCGATCGTCAGCGCCTTAATTCAAGCTGCGGAAAACGGCAAGCAGGTAGCCGTTTTAGTAGAGCTCAAAGCTAGGTTTGACGAAGAAAATAATATTAATTGGGCTCGCAAGTTAGAACAAGCTGGAGTCCACGTAGTTTACGGTTTGGTGGGACTCAAAACCCACACCAAAATTGTGATGGTAGTGCGTCGCGAGGACGGGTACATCCGCCGCTATGTCCACATCGGCACTGGCAATTACAATCCCAAAACAGCCGGACTGTATACCGATGTGGGTTTGTTGAGTTGTCGCGAGGATTTGGGATCGGATTTGACGGATTTGTTTAATTATTTGACTGGTTATTCGCGGCAGGTATCTTATCGCAAATTATTGGTGGCACCGGTCAATATGCGCGATCGATTTTTAGCTTTAATCCGGCGCGAGGCAGAATTCTGCCGCTTGCAGGCCGAAGGCGGCATCGGTAGCTGTGGCCGCATTGTCGCTAAAATGAATGCTTTAGTTGACCCTCAAATCATTGTTGCTTTGTACGAAGCTTCGCAAGCGGGAGTTAAAATTGATTTGATTATTCGAGGGATTTGCTGTTTGCGTCCCGGCGTTGAGGGTGTTAGCGAAAATATCCGAGTTATCAGTATTATCGGCCGCTTTTTAGAGCATTCTCGGATGTTTTATTTTTTCAACGGTGGCGACGAAGAGGTGTATATTGGTTCTGCTGATTGGATGCAGCGCAATCTCACAAGACGGGTTGAGGCCATAGTTCAGGTGGAAGACCCGACAATTGCCAAGGAATTGCAAGAAATTTTGGGTGTAATGCTGGCTGACAACCGCCAAGCTTGGGATTTGCAGCCCTCCGGACACTACTCTCAGCGGCGGCCGCCTGCTAATTGCCCGGAGGTGAGCTCTCAGCAAATTTTGATGGATATGGTTTTGAATTAATCATTAGGAATGGGGCATGGGGCATGGGGCATGCCCAATGGCCCTAACTGTTAAAAGTGCGCTTGAATTCTTCTAAGAGATCGTCAATTTCTTCGATCGCCTGACTCACATCTATTCTCATGGCTCCCAAGTCCGATCGATCTAACAGCCGCACGAGGGATTCCCGCTTGACTTCGATCTGTGCTACGCGCTCTTTGATTGTCTGTGCATCCATTGTTTTTTGCCTTTGCTAGTATTAACAAAAATATTTGACATTCCCCCCTGCGAACAGACGGAGATTCTTAATTCACCGACATCCCTTTTTGGGCCAATCCTTCACTGTTTATATATGGGAAGTGATGAACCTGCTCAGGGTTTTTGGGTCTGTGTTATAGTTTGATTGTACATCAAAAGTGCAGCCCAACTTCAGCCACATTTTAGCGCAAAAAAGGCGGACGTTTGGTATCTGCGGGTTTATTTTTCATCATTCCAGCTAAAAATCGCTTCAGGGCTTTCTCCCGGTTTTTCATAAAAGCAGCCCAAAATCCCGGTTGATATTCATCCATCGTCTTGGCTAGGGCCCAGACATCGATCGCTAAGATATTATAAAGCCTTTCATCTTCGCGCTTGAGCGAGTTAATCTGCTCCAGAACCGCCTTGTTTGCTCCAGCAGTTTGTTTGTCTTCGTCTTTAATCATGTCCGAAAAATGGTTGAAAGGGCAAGAGTGTCGATCGCGATCGCCACTCTGTATACTTTGATGATACTGCCGATCTCGATTGCCTTCTGGAACCAAAGCCGCGCAATTAACACGGATATTTACCGATGGCGCGCCCGGACGAGTCCGGCTGGATAAGCTTCTGAAGCTAGAGACAAGACTGTGGATGCACACCGCTCCCGCGCTCATAGATGCTAGCAGTTTTTGCAGGTCTTTTGGCAAAAAAACTAAATTTATTCAAGACTTTTTGACAGATAATAATTAAAGTATATTATTTCTGTCGGACTACTTACCTCACTAATATGTTACGCAAAATTTCTTTAGCAAACCTAGCCTTAGTTGTTGGCGGTATTATAGCAGCAGTCGGTTTCGGAGCCTACTTCACAGACAGACCTACCCTGAACCTAGCCGGGTTTTTTTATGGAATTCCGCTGTTGCTGGGAGGTTTGGCTCTCAAAGCCGCCGAACTCGAACCGGTGGAGTTCACCGAACCTACCTCTGCTGAAGTTCTCCTCTTGCGAGAAAGTCAGGCCACAGATACTCAAAACCAAGTCCGCAAAGATATCACTCGATTTCGCTACGGCCAACCCGCGCACTTAGATGATGCTTTGGAGCGCTTGGGCCTGGCCCCGACAGACGAGGAACGGCCGCTTCTGCAAGGGTTGCGGGAAGTTGATGTTGACGGTGCTTATGGGTTAATTTTAGAGTTTTATTCGCCACTACTGTCGATCGACTTATGGGAAGAAAAGCAAGACAAAATAGCTACTTTTTTTGGGCCCGGTTTGCGCGCACAAGTGACTCAAAAGGCTGGTGAAAAAATAGAATTGGCTTTAATTAAAAATACTCAAGTTTAAAGTCTTCTGAAGTTTTGAGTGCAGAAACTTTGAAGTCGCCAATTAATAATTAATCCTGCACCGGCTCAGATACTGATTTTAGCGGCAGCGTGAAACCTGTCGCTATCAACAAAAGCTCAATCCGCAATTGAGCGATCGCCCCAATTGGATTTTCCCTAATTACAATAGTGTTTGAGAACCGATCGGCAATCTTAAATCAGCAGAAGCACAAATGGTTTCGTCCCAGAGTAGGATAGGTATTATCGGCGCGGGAACATCAGGAGTTTATCTAGCAATTTTGCTGATTCAACAAGGGTTTGATTTTTGGCAACTAAACTCAAATAATGTCTGAAACTTTTGTCCAGTAAGTATTCTAAAATAAGATGCTTTTGCCCTCGTCAGAAAATTAGTCGTCGTTAGCCCACGCGAGAAACTTAGATAAAAACTTAAATAAAAATAGGTTTTTTCGCTCCCAAGAAAGAAACCGGGTTGCAGGCTTAAGCAAATTAATGTTTTGAGAGAAACTGCCGGCAAGTTAAGGATAAACAGAGTTAATCAGCATTAACAAACAAGCGAGAACGAGTAATAAAACGCTCTCCATCCGGCCCTTCCAAGGAAAAATCGCTGCCTCCGGGCCCCGATGCCACGTCTATAATTAACTGCGTGTGCTGCCAATATTTGTATTGCTGCGCTGCAATATAAAAGGGACAACCCCCTATTTCGCCCAGCAATACGTCACCATCACCGATTATCAATTCGCCATCGGGAAAGCACATGGGAGAACTACCGTCGCAGCAGCCGCCCGATTGGTGAAACATCAATTCTCCGTGTTGAGTTTTGAGATGGTTAATTAATTTTAAAGCGGCTTCTGTTGCGGTGACTTTGGCAGTTTCCATTGCAGTCTCTTTGTGTAGCAATTTTATTTCGTTTGTGAATGAGATTTTTTTTAATGAACCGCAGAGGGCGCAGAGGACGCAGAGAAAGAGAGGAAAGAGAGAAAGAAGGAGTTGACGAATCCTTGAAGTGTGTCTTTCTTCTTTCTTTCTTCCCAATGACTAAAACCTTAGAAGAAACCTAATGCTTTCGGGCTGTAGCTGACCAACAAATTCTTGGTTTGCTGGTAGTGATCTAACATCATTTTGTGATTTTCGCGGCCGATACCAGATGATTTGTAGCCGCCGAATGCTGCGTGGGCTGGATATAGGTGATAGCAGTTTGTCCACACGCGGCCTGCTTGAACGGCGCGGCCCATGCGGTAGGCGGTGTTGATGTCGCGAGTCCAAACTCCGGCACCTAAACCGTAGAGGGTATCGTTGGCAATTTCTAATGCTTCGGCTTCGTCTTTGAAGGTGGTTACTGCTAATACTGGGCCGAAGATTTCTTCTTGGAAAATTCGCATTTTGTTGTTTCCTTTGAAGACTGTTGGCTGGAAGTAATAGCCGTCTTGCAAGTCGCCGGGTAAGATGTTTCTTTCGCCTCCAATCAGGCATTCTGCGCCTTCGGCGTGACCGATTTTGACGTATTCGGCGATTTTTTCCATCTGGTTGATGGAGACTTGGGCGCCGAGGGCGGTTGTCGGATCTAAGGGGTTGTCTTGTTTGATTTGGCGGATGCGATCGATCGCCTTTTCCATGAATCGATCGTAGATTGACTCCTGAATTAAGGCGCGGGAGGGACAGGTGCACACTTCGCCTTGATTGAAGGCAAACATGACTAATCCTTCGACTGCTTTGTCGAGGAATTCATCATCTTGGGCGCAGATATCTTCAAAGAAAATGTTGGGGGATTTGCCGCCTAGTTCTAGGGTGACGGGGATGACGTTTTGGGAGGCGTATTGCATGATTAGCCTGCCGGTGGTGGTTTCGCCGGTGAAGGCGACTTTGGCAATCCGGGGACTGGTGGCGAGGGTTTTGCCGATTTCGGCGCCGGGCCCGTTAATGACGTTGATTACGCCGTCTGGTACTAAGTCGGCGATGATTTCCATCAGTACCAAGATTGAGGCGGGGGTGGGGCCTGCTGGTTTGAGGACGACGCAGTTACCGGCGGCGAGGGCTGGGGCGAGTTTCCAGGCGGCCATTAATATCGGGAAGTTCCAGGGGATGATTTGTCCGATGACGCCTAGGGGTTCGTGGAAGTGGTAGGCGACGGTGGTTCCGTCGAGTTCGCCGATCGATCCTTCTTGAGCTCGGATGCAGCTTGCGAAGTAGCGGAAATGGTCGATCGCCAGCGGTATGTCTGCGAGGCGGGTTTCGCGAATTGGTTTACCGTTGTCCCAGGTTTCGGCGATGGCGAGGCGATCGAGGTTTTCTTCGATGCGATCGGCTATTTTGTGCAGAACCCGCGCCCTATCGGCTGGGGAAGTCTTACCCCACTTGTCTTTCGCAGCGTGGGCGGCATCCAGTGCCAATTCTACATCCTCGGCGCTCGATCGGGGGATTTGACAAATTGATTTTCCTGTAATTGGAGAAAGGTTTTCCGAGTATTTCCCTTTCACCGGTGGCACCCACTTGCCACCGATAAAGTTCTCGTAGCGAGTTTGAAAAATCGACTGACTGCCGGATTGAACTGGTGCTGCTACTACCATTTTATTACCTGATTAAAATTTGTTTTCGCGGAGGATTGAAATCTATTGAACATCAACTATCCTCTATTTTCCGCAACTTCGGTCAATTTATATACAAAATTTTACATTTTTCAATCATTTTGCAGTCACTGTAGGGGCGGGTTCACCAACAATCTCAAGCTAAAACAAACCATCTCAAAAACCCGCCCCCTCCCAACGGTAAACACGATCAATTAACTGTTCAATTCTCGTCTATTTTCGATAAGTTCGGTCAGTTCATATAATACAAAATTTTACATTTTTCAATCATTTTGCAGTCACTGTAGGGGCGGGTTCACCAACAATCTCTGGCTAAAACCAACAATCTCAAAAACCCGCCCCCACCCAACGGTAAACACTATCAATTAACTGTGACGCACCTCTCCTTTGTGCGGCTATAAAATTATCCGATAGCTGATAGTGATTTTTGACGGAATGGCTGGTTATGCCAGCCAACAAGGTAGCAGAAAGGGGCGCTTTAAGGTATTTGCTAATTTCCATATCGTTATCAGCAACGTCAATATAAATCCCCTGAAAATCGACCACATCATTGCCAACCCAAATCACCGGCTTAAATTTGATTTATTGCAACTATTACAACTCTTGAGCCGACTCTTATAAAAGATCGCGTGATTGAGGCTATTCAGAAAAGTGTGATTTATCTGAGATGTTGCACCATTCTCAATAAGCTTTTTATGAACAGGCAAGATGCCTGTTCTAGAGAAGGGTGCTGTGAGATTTATCCAAGCTGCCTAACGCTCACTCTGTGGCAAATTGCCGAATTCTTTCCTCACCTTGATGCCTAGCCGTCCCTCGCAAATAATCACGTTTTTAAAATTTGCATCCCGAAAGTCAAACCTTCGCAGCGTTTTATTGCTAAAATTGAAAAAAAGAGTAAATAAGTGCATTCATCATTATCAATGTGACGATATTGCATAATATTTATTAGCACCATAAGCAATCAGGGTTAAAACACTCAATGTCTGCTCAAGGGTTTTATCGTCGTTCACTCCCCGATTCTGCTATTTCCTTTTCCTCCGTAGAGGGAAAGCAAATATTTCGAGAAGCGTTGGCATTGGGAGGTATGGAAGGGTATTTTGCTCTAGCGGAGCAGTTTCATACTCAAGCAGAACCGGCTTTTTGTGGATTGGGTAGTTTAGTTGTTGTTCTTAATGCCTTATCCATCGATCCGGGTCGCATTTGGAAAGGGGTGTGGAGATGGTATGGAGAGGAATTTTTAGACTGTTGCTTACCTCTTTCAGTCATTAAAGAAAACGGTATCACCTTTGATGAGTTTGTCTGTATAGCACGTTGCAACGGTGCTGTTGTAAAACCTAACCGTTACCACCAAAGCAGCTTGGAAAACTTTCGGCAAGCAGTTGAGAAAGTGACTACGGCGTCAGGTGATATTCATCTAGTTGTTTCCTACAGCCGAAAGGTATTGGGACAAACGGGTGATGGTCACTTCTCACCAATTGGTGGCTATCATCCAAAGCGGGATCTAGTTCTTCTGCTGGATGTTGCCCGTTTCAAATATCCACCTCACTGGGTTTCTCTGCCTTTGTTATGGCAAGCATTTGAACCTGTCGATCCCGTCACTAATAAATGTCGAGGTTATATTTTATTGCAGAAGAGTGAAAGGTTGCCAGAAACCTTTTTTCATGTTGCTTGTGATTTATATCAGTGGCGTAGTGTTGCTCCTTACTTTGCAGAAATACTCCCCGACATTGTGAGAAAAGAGCAACCAGATTCAATCGCTTCATTTGTCAGTACCATTCTGCACCATTTGCCTGTTGAGTTCACAACTATGGTGCATACCTCCTCAGAGACTGCAGAGACACTTGAGAAATTACGGGCAGCTATTCAGTTAAATTCACTGTTTGATATTGTTCACCAATGCTTGTCAAGCGATGACTCGGATGCAATGTCTGTTGTAGGGAAGTGGTCGCAACAGCCATTCGTAGCAGAGATAATAACAGCAATATTACTGTCGTGTCCCGAAACGCTCTATGCAACTCTCAAACCAGAGTTACGACTGTGGTTTAGTGAGGTTCGCCACCTTGAGAAACTACTCCCTCCCTGGGATGTAGAGATATCTAGATTGAGAGAACAAATGTCAGCACTCCAGGAGTTTTACACTTTATATTCCAAGGGGCATCAGTGCCATATCCCTCAGAGTTAGCACCTACCGCCTTTTGAACTCCCCAAACCTCGCCTAACTACAAAAGTGAAAATTAAATAGCAAGATTTAATAATCTGATGCTGGTGCCGGTTGTGGAGGAAGATTCGCCGCAGAGAAATATTAGGGTTGTGACTGATGCGAGTGAGGAATGGACAACGGAAAAAGTGGAAGTAGTGGTAAAAAAATGTATGGCGAACATCTGGCTGGCTGGCGGTTTTTGCCTAAATTCTATTTGATTGACTGTTGACTTAGGTAATCAGCACACATCTGTTTATCCTCTTCTGTTACTTTCGGATTGGTTCTGAGATAATCCCCGATCCAATTGCAACCTAATGCCATTAGTTTATCGACATCCCAAGTCCACAGTTTGATCGTTTTGTCAAAGCTTGCAGAAGCCAATGTCTTGCCATCTGGACTAAAAGCGATGCTTCTGACAGAATTGCTATGCCCGGTGAGGGTAGCGATGGGTTTTTGGCTTTGCAGGTTCCACAGTTTGATGGTGTTGTCAAAGCTTGCAGAAGCCAAAGTTAAGCCATCTGGACTAAAAGCGATGCTTCTGACAGAATTGCTATGCCCGCTGAGGGTAGCGATGGGTTTTGGGCTTTGCAGGTTCCACAGTTTGATGGTGTTGTCGTCACTTGCAGAAGCCAAAGTTAAGCCATCTGGACTAAAGGCGACGCTCCAAACCGAACTGCTATGCCCGCTGAGGGTAGCGATGGGTTTGTGGCTTTGCAGGTTCCACAGTTTGATGGTGTTGTCACTGCTTGCAGAAGCCAATATCTTGCCATCTGGACGAAAGGCGACGCTATAGACCGAACTGCTATGCCCGCTGAGGGTAGCGATGGGTTTTGGGCTTTGTAGGTGCCACAGTTTGATGGTCCTGTCATAGCTTGCAGAAGCCAATGTCTTGCCATCTGCACTAAAGGCGACGCTCCAGACCGAACTGCTATGGCCGGTGAGGGTAGCGATGGGTTTTTGGCTTTGCAGGTTCCACAGTTTGATGGTGTTGTCACTGCTTGCAGAAGTCAATGTCTTGCCATCGGGACTAAAGGCGACGCTCCAGACCGAACTGCTATGGCCGGTGAGGGTAGCGATGGGTTTTTGGCTTTGCAGGTTCCACA
>NZ_JAUBTL010000105.1:0-12968 GCF_036702475.1 Microcoleus sp. D2_18a_B4 | reverse complement strand
GACTGTAGGCGGCCGCATCCGCTGCCGAGTTCATCCCCACGCCTGAAGTCGGGGGCTTTCCTCTCGTTTTCCGGTAAGAACAGACTTGTGCAAAGCTAATTTGCACCGACATATTATTTCTGTGACTGCCAAATTCTCTCGAAATCTTCGATATGTCATGTCTGTCGCAACTGGCCTGAACCTGAGTTCTCAAAACCGACGGGTCAGGATTTGGCCTGCAATGCTTGTGGGCGCGACTGTAACGCTGCTGAATATGGGAGTTCGGCAGTTGGGAGGCCTGCAAAGCTGGGAATTGGGGAGTTTTGACTCGTTAGTGCGCTTGCAGCCCGCTTCCGGCCCCGATCCCCGGCTGCTGGTAGTGGCAATTTCTGAAGCCGATATTCAAGCTTTGGGGAGATTTCCGATTTCCGACAAGACGATCGCTCAAACCTTGACAAAACTGCAAAAGTATCAGCCAAAAGTCATCGGTTTGGATTTGTACCGGGATTTGCCTCAAGCGCCGGGACACCAAGAATTGCTGGCCGCGCTGAAAGCACCGAATGTTGTGGCGATCGAGCAATTGAGCGATTCAGAAAGTCCGGGAGTGCCTGCGCCTCCGGGGATACCGCGCGATCGGGTTGGTTTTAACGACTTCGTGCTCGATCCTGATGGCGTTGTACGCCGCAATTTGCTCTCAGTCTCGCAACCAGACAAAAAGATTGCTTTATCGTTTTCTGTGCAAGTGGCTTTGCTGTATCTCAAAGACAGAGTACAGCAGAAAAATAGCCCTGTTCATCGTCACCAAACCAACTGGGGAAAGGCAGAATTTGTGCCTTTAACTTCTAACAGTGGCGGCTATGCAAATATTGACACCACAGGCTACCAAATTCTGCTCAAATACCGTTCTGGTAAGGATGTGGCGCGACAAGTTAGTATCAGGCAGGTATTGAAGGGGGAAATTGACCCAAGCTGGGTTAAGGACAAGATTGTGTTGATCGGGACGACTGCACCGAGTACCAGAGATTTGTTTTTGACGCCTTACAGCCCGGTTAAAAAGCAAACTCCGAAAATGCCGGGGGTGTTGCTGCACGCGCAAATGCTCAGCCAAATATTGAGTGCGGTTTTGGATGGACGATCGCTGTTTTGGGTGTGGCCGGAATGGGCGGAAATTTTGTGGAACGGTGCTTGGGCGATGGTTGGCGGGGTTTTGGCTTGGCGGATTCAGCATCCTGCGAGGGCAGGATTGGCTGGGGGTGCGGCGTTGATGGGTTTGTTGGGGATTAGTTTTGGGATTTTTACTGGGGGCGGGTGGGTGCCGCTGGTGTCGCCGGCTTTAGGTTTGGTGGTGACTGGTGTGGGTGTCAGTGCTTACAGGAAGCTTTACGATGCTTTTCACGATTCTCTGACGGGTTTGCCCAACCGGGATTTGTTCGTGGATTGCTTGGGGCGGGCGATCGCCAATACTAGGGGCCGGCGCAGCTATCTGTTTGCGGTGCTGTTTCTAGATTTAGACAGGTTTAAGGTGATTAATGATTCTTTGGGCCATTTGGTGGGGGATGAACTGCTGATGGCGGTGGTACTGCGGTTGAGGGCGATTATTGGCTCCGGGGATACTGTGGCGCGGGTGGGGGGCGACGATTTTGCGATTTTGGTGAGGAATGTTGATGTTGCTAGTGCCGTGGATTTGGCCACTCGAATTCACCAAGCTTTAATTGTGCCTTTTGAGTTGAAGGGGCAGGAGGTGTTTGTGACGGCAAGCATCGGGATTGCCCTGGGAGGCGAACCCGCTGCTACTGTCAGGGAACAGCCGGAACACTTGCTGCGGGACGCCCACACGGCGATGTACCGGGCGAAGGCTTTGGGCACGGGAAGGTATCAGGTTTTTAATGCTTCGATGCACGCTTTGGCGGTGGAGAGGTTGCAGTTGGAAACTGATTTGCGGATGGCCCTCAAGCGTCGGGAGTTTTTGCTGCACTACCAGCCGTTTGTATCTTTGGCAAGCGGGAGGATTATTGGGTTTGAGGCTTTGGTACGCTGGCAACACCCGCTGCGGGGTTTGATTCCACCGATGAAGTTTATTCCGGTGGCTGAGGAAACGGGGGCAATTGTGCCGCTGGGTGAGTGGGTGCTGGAGGAGGCTTGCCGGCAGTTGCGGCTGTGGGAGGAAATGTTTGGTTTCGATCGAGCTTTGATTATGAGTGTAAATTTATCTGGGAAGCAGTTTGCTCAGCCGGATTTGGTCGATCGCATTCAGGTGATTTTGGAAACAACGGGTTTGAGTGCCGAGAGTTTGAAGTTGGAGATTACTGAGAGTGTGGTGATGGATGATGTGGAGTCGGCGATCGCAGTTTTGAAGCAGATGAAAGCGTTAAATGTCAAGTTGGGAATTGATGATTTTGGCACTGGTTATTCGTCGTTGAGTTATTTGAGTCGGTTTCCTACGGATACTTTGAAGGTTGATAAGTCGTTTGTGGGGCGGATGGAGATCGAAAGCGAGGGGGAGAATGTGGCGATTGTGCGGACGATTGTGGCGCTGGCTCATGCTTTGGGTATGGATGTGATTGCTGAGGGTGTGGAGACGGCGGCACAATTAGCTAGGTTGAGGTCGATCGGCTGCGAATACGGTCAGGGTTATTTTTTTGCTAAGCCATTACCGAGCGAGGCTGCGACTGCTTTGATGGCTTCCGATCCGCAGTGGTAGTGATGAGTTATTAGTTATTAGTTATTGTATAGCCTTTCGAGCTCTCATATGAGGTACTCATGGGCATAGGGCATAGGGCATAGGGCATAGGGCATAGGGCATACCTCACCACGCTTGAGAACCGCTATACGTTAGAGTTAAAATTGAAAGTCGATCGGGTTCCCAAAGCAGCTATCTAATATGTTAGGTGCTAAAATTAGTGCTAGGAAAACAAACATGAAGCTGAAAGAAATTGTCAGCCATCTCGTTATTGCTCCTCGAAAATTAACAGAGTAGGCTCTTAATTTAGATAACGCTGTCGGTAGCGATAAAGCTGTAATATTTCAGCGTCGTTTAGGATTTCATCAATCAAACTCTGACTTACTGTTAGCACAGATTTCAACTAAAACTCTTGATGCTGAAGCAATGATATTAAATCCGTTAGCATCGGAATAGTAAATTCGAGTTCACTGTTGACAGTTCACGGCGTCAACCGTCAACCGTCAACAGTCAACATCATTCCCGTGTAACCGGAAACAATATTACTTGTTATTCTACAGATATTGATCATTGCCCGATCGCCCTTAGCTCAAAATGGTGTTTCTGCCTGTAGGTATAACCTTTCTCCCAACTGCGGATGCTCAAACGAAAGTTCCCGCGCGTGCAACTGTAGCCGATTCGCAGCAGCCCGACATCCGTAAAGTCGATCGCCCAAAATCGGTATCCCCAACCCTCGAACATCCGCTGCATGAACCCTCAATTGATGAGTGCGTCCCGTCAGCGGCCAAAATTCGATGCGAGTATGATTTCCCTCTTTCGCCATTACCTGAAAGCGAGTAACACTCGGTTTTCCGCACTCCCAATTGACTTGCTGGTAAGGGCGATTTTCTGGATCGCCCCAAAGTGGGAGATCGATCGTCCCCGCATCAATTTTTAGAGTACCCGAAAGCACCGCTTCATAAACTTTGTGAACCTGCTTTTTGGCAAATTGCTGCCTGAGTTGACTGCTAGTTTCTTTGTCCCGCGCTAATAGCAATATCCCTGATGTTTCCCAATCTAAACGATGCACGAGGGTCAAATTTAAACTATCGGGTAACAAGTTACGCAAACGACTGAAAACACTATCTTGATTTTCAAAATAACGACCGGGAACTGACAGCAAGCCAGAGGGTTTATTGACCGCAATTAACCATTTGTCTTCATAGATAATCGGTAGCATTTCGGTAACGGGCAAGATGCCCGTTCCACAAGAAATATGATGATTTGTGGGGAGTAGGGGTTGGGCTTCTAGCCTGCCCGCAACGGGCAAGATGCCCGTTCCACAAGAAGTATGATGATTTGTGGGGAGTAGGGGTTGGGCATCTCGCCCGCCCGCAACGGGCAAGATGCCCGTTCCACAAGAAGTATGATGATTTGTGGGGAGTAGGGGTTGGGCTTCTCGCCCGCCCGCAACGGGCAAGATGCCCGTTCCACAAGAAATATTATTGCTTTTGGGGAGTAGGGGTTGGGCTTCTCGCCCGCCTGTTAAACCCTCATTTATATTAGAAACAATCGGATTTTGAGCCAATCCTGACAGCAAAAAACCCATCAACGGCTGACACCGATCGCCACAAGCGCCATAAAATTCTCCCTGTATCTTATCCCCCGATGGCGGCCCCCACCAAAACTCAGCCATTGCCAGCGGTTTCAGATTGTGTACTGCCGCGTAGTGGAGCAATTTTGGCGCGCAACAGTCGCCGGTGCCAGTGGGAATAGAATTAGTTGCCATCAATGAGGAGATCGATCGCGATTTCCCCAAAAAATTCATCAGAGTGTAAGCCGCGTGCATTTGCGTTTGAAGTTCGCGGGAAAGTTCTTTTCGTTGCTGTTTCAGCGCCCGCATCCGTCGATCCGCAGCTTCAATTAATTGTTTTAGGGGCTGCAATGTTTCATCCCGCTGCCGTTTCAATTGTCTGCGTTCAATTTTCTCCAAACGGCTTTCTTGATTCAGTTGTTCCAGGGCAATTTCTAGTGTTTCTGCTGCGAGAGTTTGACACAGTAACTGGCGTTTTTCATCTCGCTGCAGCTTGCGATTGCGGTGCCGATCGCTCACAACTTGCATTTGCACTTCAAACTCCCGAAATAAGGCTTCATACTCTTGTCGCTGCGGGAGTTGATTGAGTGCAATAAGTTCCTGTTTCATCGCCTCCAATTGAGTTAACGTGCGGGCTTCCTCGAAAGCAACACGATCTCGTCCCGGAATCGGTGGCACCCACCCCTCAACAATGCTGCAACCGTTCAGCAGCCCGGAAAATGCTTTGAGTATCCCCTGTTCCCCCGAAGGCATCTCCACCAGTAATATGCCGTACATCTTCCCTTCGCGATCGTAGGAATCGTCAGCCGCCAGGTACTGCATCAAACCCCGCGCGAGATCCTCGGACATTCGATCGCGCGGGAGTCTCAGCAGCTCGCCGCTTTGAGGACAACGGCCTTCGTACCAATAATTCGGCTGCGAGTCGATCGACTCCCAATGACAGTCCGTGACATCTAAAAGCGCGTGCAATTCTAACATATTAAATTTGGTTTTAAATCTGAATTAGGACATATCTGCTTGTATCCTGGATGCTTTCGGTCAATCTATTTTAGATTTTAGATTTTAGATTTTAGATTTTAGATTTAAGCATTGACCCCACGGATAAATTCGGGGGGCAAGTTTCATCGGATACAGGTTTTTTATTTCACCGGTCCTGAGTCTGCTTTCGGAATGAATCCGGGGGCTTGTATCATGGATGCTTTCGGTCAATCGAAAATCTAAAATCGACTGACGATATCTTACATGGGTGTACCGAACGTGGGAAGGGTGCATAATTTTATACCTACTAGAATTAAGTAAAAATGATTGGTCGCTCCAAGCCTGATATGCTAAATTTGTTTCAAAACAGCAGCGAGATTAAGAAAAGCATAAGTTAATATATAAGACCGCAAGCTTGTTATCCCACTAAATTTTTTATGTGCAAGGCGTATGCCAGACCTCTCGACTTCGGCTCCAGAAAACTCCTCAAACCCCCAACCAGCTCTGCTGCCGCCGATTTTAAGAATTTTTGCAGCATTTCCAGATTACGATCGGGGCAATAGATTGTACGCCGCAGGAAGGTACGAAGCGGCAGTCCTTTGCTACGGAAAAGCGGTTCAAATTAAGCCGGACTGGGCTAGGGCGTGGCTGAATCTGGGCAAAGCTTACAAGCAACTGCATTCCTACGCAGAAACCGTAGCCTGCGCCGATCGAGCTACAGCAATTAATCCGGAAGAATACTGGGCTTGGATGCTGCGGGGCACAGGGCTGTTAAGTTTGCAAAATCACTCAGAAGCGCTCGCGGCTTTCGACACCGCAATTCAAATCAATTCAGAAAAGCACGAAGCTTGGTATCAGCGGGGCAGAGTTTTAGAGGAATTGCAGCAGTGGGATGCAGCAGCAACCTGTTACAAAAAAGCAACCCAACTTCATCCGAATTTGCCCGCCATGTGGTATCGGCAAGGCAACGTGTTGGTTCAAGCGGAGCGCTATCCTGAAGCCGTGACGGCTTTCGAGCGCGCGCTGAAACTCGTCCCGACTAATTGGGAAGCTTGGCTGAACCGAGGTTTGGCTTTGATGAAAGCGGAACGCTACGCTGAAGCTGTAACTTCTTACGATCGCGCCATTCAACTGCAACCACAAAATAGTCTGGCTTGGTTCAATCGGGGCATTGCTTCAGCAAAATTGCACAAATATGCAGAAGCGGTGACAGCTTACGATCGCGTACTGCAAATGCAACCGAACGACTGCGAAGCTTGGTTTTATAAAGGAATGGCCCTCAAACACCAGTGGGCCGACGCGGCAATTGCTTGTTTCGATCGGGCAATTCAAATTAATTCTTTTTATCCCGAAGCATGGATCGGGCGCGGTCAAACACTGTCAGAATCGAGAGATTTTGAAGGGGCGATCGCTGCTTTTGACCAAGCCGTTCAAATTAATCCGAATTTTCCCGAAGCTTGGCTGGGTAGAGGCATCGCCCTAGCAGGATTGGAACGCTACAAAGAGGCAATTATCGCTTACAGTAATGCCCTACAAATTGAAGGTAATTTTCTAGAAGCTTGGAACTTGCGAGGCGAAGCTTTGGAAAAATTGCAGCAATACGAAGAAGCGATCGCCTGTTTTGATAAAGTAATCTCTCTGACTTCAGAAGCAGAAATTACATCAAAAGTAGGGTTGCAACAAGGCGCAGCGCTGGAAAAATTGCAGCGTTACGAAGAAGCCGTCGCAGCTTACAACCGCGTAATTAAAATCGTGCCCGACAATTTTGAAGCTTGGTTGAAACGCGGCAACGCTTTGTCAAAATTGCAGCAGTACGAACAAGCTCTAGCATCATACGATCGAGCAATTACTATCTGGCCGGATAACTATCAAGGCTGGGTACAGCGAGGTCTGATTCTAGGGGAAATGCAGAACTATTCCCAAGCACTCGTCGCTTTTGACCAAGTGATTCAACTCAAGCCAGACAACTGGGAAGCTTGGGCGCAGCGGGGCGACGTTTTGCAAAAATTGCAGCGAACTCAAGATGCCATTAGCTCTTACGGAGTCGCCCTCGAAATCAAACCCGATTACTACGAAGCTCTAGTTAGTCGAGAAGAATTGAGACTCAAGGGCGCGATGTCAGGAAAGTGGTAAGGAATGAGAATTAAATAACTTACAATGCGTGATGGTTCTTGTGGGATGGGCGTCCCGCCCGTCCAGAAATGGCGGGCTATAAGCCCATCCCACAATAACAATTAAAATTGTAAGTTATTTAATTCGCGATCCTTAATATCATGTCCGATAGATTGACCATAATATCCCGGCAGCAGGGCGGGTTTTTGAGATTGTTAATTATTGGCAGATATTGTTGGTGAACCCGCCCCTACCTGATTTGGGGTAATCGACCGGACATGATATAATTCTTACTTTTTTATATAGCATTACTCGGAAATCTTTGCTTCAAAACAGGCATTACCGGACAAGGTTTTTGCTCCTGTAAATTCTCTGGTTTGTTCCAAGTAAAAGGCCCTTTTTTCTCCGCCGCCATCCACAGCAAGCTTTTTGCTCGCGTCATCGCCACATACAGCAGTCGAAACTCTTCGGCTGTTTTCAAATAACCTGCTTGTTCCCAGGCTTCGCCTAGATTTGGTAAAGGATATTTTTCGTGCAAACTTGCTCGAATCTGTGCTCTCGCTACCTCTGCTAAAGTGAAATCTCCTAAAAATCGGGCTTGCGGCAAAACTCGCAAATTTCCGGGGATGGTTTGTTCGTGCAGAAACGGCAAAAATACGCAATCCCAATCCAATCCTTTAGCTTTGTGCATGGTAATAATTGTTAGTTGACCTTTGCTGGTATAACGTTCTTCTATTTTGTCGTCTGCATCCACAGGTTCAAATCTTTCGGAACTAACAATTTCGCTAAGTACATCCAAAATATTCCGCATTGAATTGTTGCCGGCTGTCTGGATTGCTACCCGTTCTGCTAATTTGTCGGCCGTGGCTAATTCTGTTTGGTCGTATTGCAGCGCTAAGGCTAAGAATGAAATGATTTGGTAGGGTGGCAGTTCTAAACTAGCTTGCAGCAAACCGCAGCAAAAATAGCGGCATTTGCGAACGGGGTCTGACTGCTGCGGGTCTAGCGGGCCTGGGTAAAGGAATTGCTCGGGGCTAGTCGCAAAAGCATTGTAGTCTTGTTTGGGGATGAGTTGCCGATCGCTCAAAATCTTTAAGGCTGCTTTCAGGTAGTCTGGAGAGTGCGGGCGATCGAGAAATTGCAGCAGTGTTAAGATTTCCCAAGGTACTTGAGAATGTCTGTCGCGTTCTCCCACATCTTCAATTTTAATCCCGTATTTCCGCAAATCAAAGCTTAATCCGTGTTTTTGAGGATTTTCTAGCACTTCTTTGATAAACTTACCTTGTTTGTTTTCCCGCACTAGAATAGCCATCGATTTCAGATTTTCTAACGGCAATTTTGCGCTATTTTCCCCCTCGCTAGGTTCAGGGTCTGATTCGATATTTTTGCCATTTATTCCAAATTCAAACTCTGCGGGTAAAAATTCTTCTACTAACTCAATTACCCGCTTGCCAATCAACTCAACTGTATGGTAAATATCGCGGGGAGTATGCAATTCTAAGCCTCGACCAATGGGAGCCGGATTTGCATTTTGCTGCGGGTCATCACTGGGTACGGGCTTAATAGTTTGGTCGCGAAAAGGCTTTTCATTTTTCGCTAATTCTGAGCCATTTACCCATTGCAACATAAAGTTAGCCGCATCGATAATTACTTGGGTGCTGCGGCCTGCACCGTCCATTGTCGCTAACTTATTCTCTACTTCGCACTCATCACAAAATTGGTTAAAATAAATCGGGTCGGCGGGAGTAAAAGTAGAATTAATAGCTTGATTTGGGTCGCCAACTCTGATAAAATTGGGAGGTAAAGTAGGATGATCGGGATCGATCGCCAATGTTTCCAAAAGCCGAGTCTGCAAAGGTGTCGAATCCTGCGCTTCGTCCTCAAAAACGGCAAATACTTGCTTTTGCTCGATCGCCCTCGCCTTCGGATTGTCCAACACCCGCAAAGCTGCTAAAATCATCTCGTCGTAATCTATAAATTCCCGACTCCTCAACAAAGCCTGATATTTTTGATATAAACCCCCAGCTACTGCTAAAATTTCATAACCATCCCCAGTATCAAGAGCGCTCATTTCTAACAACTGTTCGGGAAACAAACCAGAAGATTTAGCCTCGTGAATCACAGTTTTAGCTACCTGTGGCAAAATTTCCGTCCGCAAAACCGATTGTCGCCGCAGCCTCTCCGTTTCCTCTCCATCGAATTGCTGTCCTTCCAACAAAACTTGATATCGGCGGGGATTTTCGGCAATCCAAAGTTCTACACAGGTACGAATTAATCGGTGACTTTGAGTTGGAGTAACTAAGGTTGAATTTTCTAAATTTAAACCCGACAAATCAGGATGGCGCATCGCAATATTCAAAGCTAAACCGTGCAAAGTGTGCACGGCAAAACCGCCTTGAGATAAAGACAATTCTGTCAATCTTTCCCGAATTTTAGCTTTAATATTAGCAGCAGCCGATCGCGTAAATGTCACGACAATTAACTGGCGGCGGCTGTGAAGCCCGTTGCGGGCGATCGCAATTGCCGACGCAGCAGCCATTCCCGTAGACTTCCCGGCCCCCGGAACCGCCGAAACAGCAAGGGGGCCGCCTTGCCAGTCCGCCATGTCCTGCTGGCCCGCACGCAAGCTTTCGCGAATTTTAAGGCAAGCTTGTTCTCGCAAAGCTGCGGCAGAGTCTAACCCAGAGGAAATGTTGCCAGGGCGATCGATATTCGTTGTCGATCGCATAAAATCAGAATCAAATTCATCAGTCATTATTACATCCGCATTTATCTGCGTTCATCTGCGGTTAAAAATAAAAAAATCTGCAACCTCTACCGTTTCCATTTCGGTATCGGCTAAACTAACACGATCTATTCGAGCTTAAATTAAAACCAGCATAAAATTCAATACCCAAGCCTTTTTTAGAGGAGTCACCCAAATGAAAACTCACCTCAAAATCAATTCCCCCCCGCACCCAGGGCTGTTTCATTCTCACCAAAAACGAGGTTTTTGTAGGGGTAGTGCCCCCGTGCCTACCCCCGCCACCAACCAGCGCATGGGGGTTTCAGGCCAAAAGGGCCGGCACGGGGGCGCGGCCCCTACCAAGAATGAAACCGCCCGGCCCCCGCACCAGCCAAACCCAAACTCAGCCAACAGCAGCACAACTCGTTTGGCTGTGGCAGTATTCTTAACTTTATCTTCAGCCATTGCTTTGCCTAGCTGCGGTGGAGCTACATCCAGCAGCCATGAAAACCAAGTTGCCGCATCGGCTCCACAATCGGCACCAGCACCGGAGCCAGCAGCCCAAAGGTCAAAAACTTCTGGTGTATCAAAAAAAGTAGCAGAAACTCCAGCAACCCGTCCCCAACTGATTAAAAAAGCCCAACTCAGCGTAGTTGTCAAATCTATTGACGCCAGCACTAAATCTGTTACTAATATTGTCGAAAAAAACCAAGGCGATATCTTGGGTTTCCAAAATCAAAAGCCTCCAAATTCCAGTGTCCGCCAAACCGCGTCTGTGCAGATTCGCGTGCCTCAAGAACAGTTAGAAACTACTTTAGAGGCTTTGGCAAAACTTGGAACTGTAGAGAACCGTTCTCTGACGGCTGAGGATGTTACAGCTCAATTAGTTGACAGTGAGGCTACACTGCGGAACCTCCGCAAATCAGAAGAAATGGTGTTAAAAATTATGGAGCGATCGGGTTCTATCGGCGATGTGCTCAAAGTTTCTCAAGAGTTGAGCAACATTCGGGAGTCGATCGAACGCATTGACGCTCAGGTAAAAAGTTTGCGAAATCAAGTAGCCTATTCGACTATTAGCTTAACTCTACAAACAGCAGTATCCGCTCAACCAACTCCCGAACCTTCTCTAGGTTTGCGGGTACAGGAAACTTGGGGGAAAGCAACTCATTCTGTGGGTGAATTGACGCTCGGTTTGTTTGGTTTGGGTATTTGGCTGTTGGCTTACAGTCCTTATTTGCTGTTAATCGGGGCTGCGGTTTACGGCTTTAATCGATTTAAGAAACAGCATTCTGTTCCGACAATTCAAGAACCGAAACCGCCTCAGTAGTCATTAGTCATTAGTCAGTAGTCAGTAGTCATTAGTCAGTAGTCAGTAGTCATTAGTCATTAGCCATTAGTCATTAGTCAGTAGTCATTAGTCATTAGTCATTAGTCATTAGTCATTAGTCAGTAGTCATTAGTCAGTAGTCAGTAGTCATTAGTCATTAGCCATTAGTCATTCCACCCACATAAAATTTATCTATTGTGGAACAGCAGGAAAACCCGTTCTTAACACCAACGACAACTGCCAACTGACAACTGCCAACTGACAACTACCAACTGACAACTGCCAACTGACAACTGACAACTGACCACAGTCAACTGACTAATCATCAATTTGCCATCCATCTTTGGTATAGTCTTCATCCACAATCTTTTTCGGACGCATCACCAGAACAACTCGCCCCAATATCGGAAAATCAGGGGATTGTTCAAACCAGTACAATTCTAAATTGCCAGCGTTATCGGCTAGGAAATAACTCTCAGCATCCCACTGTCTTTGGGCTCGATCGGCAATAATCAAAACTTCTTCAACTTTGCCTTGCAGCGGTACCGGCAATTTATCGCTCATTTCCAAAACCGCCACCGGATCTTCAGCGTTCAAAATTACCTGCCATCCGGGAATCGCCACCCAAGCTCCGGCTCCAGAAAATTTTACCATTCGGAACGGCTCGATTTCCTCCGGCAAAGGCACTGCCAGCAAATCTCTCGTAGAAAGCGGCAATTTGCCCACAACCGGGACAATCCGGGGCAATTGTTCCTCGGTATCGAGCCGGTAGACGGGCAAGCGGGGCGCTTCCCGTCTCGGAACTACGGTAAAATCAACGAGCAACTGCTCGATTTGCGCCCTAGCGGTTTGGCTGCTAGCTAATTTTAAACCGCGAGCAATTAAGCGCGATCGCTCTTGCAAATCGCTTTTCTGTCTCGCTAATTGCCAGCATTGGTAAGCCATAGCATCACCGGGAGTGTCTGTGAAACCTTGGGGGAGACTCCCGAAGTGCGAAAACTCCTTGATCGCTTTAGCAACTTGGCGAGCATCGTCAACATCCAAATTGTGGGTTAGCATCAAAGCAGCGGCCCCTGCCCGCTCTACTTGAGAGAGAATCCGAAACTCGTATAAGATATCGCTACCTTTTTTCAAGAAGTGCGATCGAACTTCCTCTGAAGCCCCAGCATTGACCATGCTGGTGTAAACTTGGGCTGCGACGCTTACTTGATTTTGCTGAATTGGCTCAAAACCAGTTTCTTCAAAAATCCTTTGAGAGTTGTAGCCAGCTTTTAGCAGTGCTGTGCAGGCCTGTCCCCACTCTACCCAAGTGCCTTCTTTGCGGCGGAGCGATCGAATTAACTTTTCGGCATCCACAGCATTGGTGGAGGGTGCAGATGCAGGAGGGGAGGAATCTTGCGGTGTATCAGTCATAATTGAATCAAAAACTAGCGCTAAGTTATGTGTTATTGGATACCGGCAAGGCTCGTGTCGCGGCAGAGCGATAGATTAATAGTAAGTGAGTTATGAGACTATTGTTACCGGAAAACGAGAGGAAAGCCCCCGACTTCAGGCGTGGGGATGAACTCGGCAGCGGATGCGGCCGCCTACAGTC
>NZ_JAUBTL010000104.1:0-13134 GCF_036702475.1 Microcoleus sp. D2_18a_B4 | reverse complement strand
GCCCCCATATCCGCTACACAAGTAGTTACTTTTGTCAACTTTCTTGTTAAGAAAGATGTTTATAAAGCATAGCTTAAGAAGGGGGACTTTGAGAAGAATCTTGTCCCCCCCTTAGTAGGGGCGGTGCGACCCCTACTCCCCGTGCCCGCCCTTGGCTAGGGGGGATCAGATTCTACGGGGCCTCATAAAAAATGAGTATGAGCTAAGATCCTAAATGAGTTCTATAGCCACGATTGGTTATCAGTAGATCCACTATCAGGGGGTGATTAACCTCAATATCATCGCTTTAATTATGCAATGCCCGTAGACCTGCGTAATCGAAATATTGGCAGTGGTTATCTGCGTTCATCGGCGTTTATCTGCCTTCATCTGCGGTAAAAAAAAGGCAATAATCTTTACATAACCCTAACTCTAAATAACCTATTTACCCACCTTAACCCGATCGCCATCCTTAAGAAAACCAGCCCCAGCAACAACCACGCGATCGCCCGCCTTCAAACCCTTTTTAACCACCACCTTAGCAGCAGTCAAATCGCCCACTGCACCCCCCGAAATTTCCCCGACTTCCACCGGTTGAGCCTGCACCTTGTCCTGGCCGACAAGTTTGTAAACAATAGAACTGCCGTCAGATTGCGGCACAATAGCTTTAGCGGGCACTTTCAAACCTTGAGCCGTTGCCGTCGCAATGGATGCGCGCAAAAACATTCCCGATCGCAAAAACTCGCTTGCCGGCAAATCAATCTTCACCGTAGCTTGCCGATTTTGCGGGTCAACTACCGGCGAAATCTCTCGCACAGTTCCTGACAACTTAATCCGCTTGTCAGAATCCGAAGTAATTTGCACTGCTGTGCCCGGCCGCACTTGCGAAATCTGAGTTTCCGGCACTTTCAATTGCAGTTCCAGCTTGTTTCCGCGAATAATCGAAAATAGTTTTTGACTTCCCGAAGAAACATCGCCAACGCGACCAATTCTTTCAGCCACAGTGCCACTATCCGGCGCTCGAACAATAGTTTGTTCTAGTTGAGTTTGTAACTGTTTGACTTGTGCATCATTGCTGCGGACACTTGCTGCGTTATTTCCGACATTTGCTCTGGCACTGCTGACACTCGCTCCGGCCGTATTCACTTTAGCACGAGCGCTGGCGAGGGCAGCTCTAGCCGTACTGATATTAGCTTCAGCAGTAGCTACTTTAGCAATAGAAGATTGCACTTCTTCCGCTGCTTTATTCTGTTCTTCCAAAGCTGTATTCAAGTCAGCTTTAGCTTTGTTCAAGTCTTGAACAGCAGTCTGCCGTTCCGTCTTTCGCCTTTCCAAATCTTGCTGACTTATTACTCCCTGACTCGCCAAATCTTGGGTGCGATTTACTTCTCTTTGAGCTTGATCTAATTTAGCCTGGGCGGAGGCAATGCCGGCTTTAGCTTGAGTGACACCGGCTTTAGCTTGTTCCACACCTGCCCTTGCCTGCCCGACGCCTGTTCTGGCTTGCGCTGCGTCAGCGATGGCTTTTTCAACGCCAGCTTGGGCTTGAGCCACGCCGGCTTGGGCTTCTTGTTGGGCTGACTCGGCTTGCTGTACCTGAGCTTCGGCTTGTTCTACCGTAGAATTGGCCGATTGTACTCCCGCAAGCGCTTCGGCAATTTGCGATCGTAGCACCGAATCGTCCAAAACCGCCATCGTCTGACCTTTTTCTACCACCTCCCCTTCTTTCACCAACACCTGCTTGATTTGCAAACCGTTGGCTTGTGGTAGCACCGGCAGCAAGTCATAGGCTGCCACTGTGCCCGTCGCTTCCAAAGTTTCACCCACCTCGGCAGATTCCACAGGCGCCACTGTCACAGTTTGAGCCGTCGCCTGCTGAGTTGCCGATGGAATTGGAACTGCAGCAGGTGAACTCTGCTTGGCCCCCGTCAAGTTTACTGCTAGCAACGTTGCAGCAACACCAATCCCTGCGCCCGCCAACAAGGCAGGCCACCTGATTTCTTTGCGGGGCCCAACTTCAGTTGTTTCTGGTTCCCAAACTTGTTCCGCCTCGATTTCTGGAGCTTCCAGCGCAACTTCTCGTTCATCATCCTCACCGGAGAATTGCCAGCGAGAGTTGTCTGAGACTTCACTTTCAGTTACATCCACTGCTGATTTCCTGTCGCGCCCGCTCTCCACGGGGGGAAGGGGTTGCTTTTCTTCGGCTTCTGAAAAAACTTGATTAGTCACGGTAGTTCCTCTCGCCAGTATGAGCCTGTGCTTTTGTATATTGTAAAGAAAGATTACGATAATATTTAGTTCATTGTAGCGGAGGGCCTCTGGAGTAGCGCTTCCTCCTTTTGGGTGAGTGTGGCGCCGTTTCACCCTACAATGGCGAGTTTGATTAACTTTGATGGAAGTTTGCTCGATCGAGATTAAATTTGATCTGCCTGCGGGGCTAAGAGCTGTATCGTAATTTATAGACAAATCTAGACAAAAGTCCTCAATCGTCCATAATCAGTAATAGCAAAGCAAATACATCGGAGGTCGAAACGATGCTTATTTCATTCAAAACGGCATTAGTCCTAAATAACAAACAGGTAACAGCGTTTCGTAAGCATTGCGGCGTTGCTCGTCATGCCTACAATTGGGGTAATGCAGTAATTCGGGAGATTCTCGAACTCAGAGAAACCGATAAATCGATTAAAGTGCCTAGCTCGATTGACTTACATAAACGTCTAGTTGCTGAGGTTAAGCCTGAGAATCCCTGGTATTATCAAGTTTCCAAGGCATCGCCTCAGCAAGCCTTAGCAGAGTTGCGTACAGCCTGGGATAGATGCTTCAAGAAAGTGTCTAAACAACCTCGCTATAAGAAGAAAGGACGTTCACACGATTCTTTTTATTTAGAGCAAGGAACCAAAGCTAAACCAGGAATTCGTAATGATGGCAAGCGACTCAAGCTTCCTAAAATCGGTTGGGTGAGATTGACAGAGGCGTTGCCTGTAAATTCAGTTCATAACTGTGTGATTAGTCGCACAGGTGATAGTTGGTTTATTGCCATCAAGTATGAAATCGAAAAGCCTGTAGTGGCTACAAATCGACCTACGATAGGTGTTGATATCGGTATCAAAGAATTGGCTGTAACCAGTGATGGCAAGGTGTTTTCAAATCCCAAAGCTTACCGAAGAATGAGCAAGAAAATGAAGCGTCTACAGCGTTCTGTCAGTCGCAAGGTCAAAGGCTCTAAAAATCGGTGGTCGGCGATTCGATTACTAGCAAGACATCATGCAGCCGTTGCCAATATTCGCAAGGACGCGATTCATAAGCTCACGAATCATCTCGCTAAAAACCACAGCGTTGTGAAGATTGAAGACTTGAGTGTCAAAGCTTTCTTGAAAAATCATAAGTTGGCAGGCGCTATTGCAGATTGTGGAATGTACGAATTCAAGCGTCAACTAGAGTACAAGACTGAGAAGTTTTCTAGCCAGTTAATTCTAGTTGATCGTTTCTTTCCTAGCTCTCAAATCTGCTCCGGTTGCCATGTGCATCGTCACAAAATGCCACTTAAAAACCGCGTCTATCATTGTCCTGAGTGCGGACACACTGAAGACAGAGATTTGAACGCGGCTAAAAATATCGAACGATGGTTTGAAGGAATTTATATTCCGATTAGTTCGGATCAAACGGTAAGTTCTACCGAGATTGCTTGTGGAGCAGACAAACCTCTTAAGAGTCATCTTGAGACTGCCTTGAAACAGGAAGTAAGCACCGAAACCACCAATGTCCAGTTAAGTCTCGACTTAGGTAGTTTTGGGTAGGTCTTATAGAACGGCATACTGAATATTAGCGCAATGGGCGATCGTCGGGGCGATCGCGAGCGCATTGTCTGTCCCCGAGCGGTTTTGCTGTCACCAACTCATCAATGCTGAGAAAATGCAGTCTAATCTTGAACTGATTATTGCTAATCTATACTCTAATGTGTTTGTCGTAGAACTCGACAAATCGGCTCAGTAAGTTGTACCAGTTTAATTGACAAAAATCACAATGAATAGTCTCTTTTCTCCCCTCCAACAGTTTCTAATTACTTGGCTGCTAGTGCTAGTGACGGGATGGTTTACCCTGACTGCTGTCAGTTATGTTGGGGAACTGGTCAGCATTTTAGTAACAGCGGGACTGATTGCATTTTTATTAAATTATGCAGTAAAAAGACTGGAAGTATTTTTGCCACGGGGAGTGGCGGCGGGGCTGGTTTATTTAACTGCGGGTGTGATATTAGTAGTAATCGGTTTAACTATTGTGCCGCCGGTGTTCAACCAAGCCAGCCAGTTGGGCGTGAGGTTCCCGGAATTGCTGGAGTCGGGGCGGCAGCAGCTAGGTGAATTTCAAGCCTGGAGTGCGGAGCGCAATTTACCGTTTGACGTGCAAATATTGGAGCAGCAACTGTCAGCGAGAGTCCAGGGACAAGTCCAGGCGATCGCCGGTACGGGTTTAGGCTTAGTTGTAGGTACTGTTAATTGGTTTGTGGACTTAATTTTTATTGTGGTGATTTCCTTTTATATGCTCCTCGACGGGAAAAGAGTGTGGCAGGGTTTGACCAGCATTTTTTCCCCAGAAATTCGCTATGTTTTAACAGAGACTTTGCAGCGAAACCTCCAGCGGTTTGTATCGGGACAGTTATTGCTGGGACTATTGATGGCCATCTCGTTGACTCTGGCTTTTTGGTGGCTGCGAGTTCCGTTTTTTCTGTTGTTTGCGGTATTTATAGGATTGACGGAAATAATTCCGTTTATTGGAGCAACTTTGGGAATTGGCACTGTTAGTATAATTGTAGCGTTTATTGATTGGTGGCTGGCGCTGCAAGTGTTGGTAGTGGCGATCGGTCTCCAGCAAATCAAGGATAATTTAGTAGCTCCCCGAATCATGGGCAATCTCACCGGATTGAGCCCGGTAATTATTTTCACAGCTTTGCTGTTAGGAGGTAGAGTAGGAGGATTGTTGGGAGTTATCCTGGCAATTCCGCTCACTGGGGTTGTAAAAAGTATAGTAGAAATTGTACTCAATCCCAAATTGCCACCCCAAACAGGCTCGTTTTTCTACAATCCTTTTAGCGGCGAAGAATTGGGTAAAATACCAGAAGATGAAACTAGAATAATCTTGGTTGCAGATGAACAAAAGTAGCAGGTGTACACTGTGCATTTTACTTTTGCGTAAGTCCTGTAGTTAGTCAACAGTCAACAGTCAACAGTCAACAGTCAACAATTCCCAATTTCAAAACTTATGAAATGGTGGCAAAATCTTAGAAACAATCCTCTAGCTCGGTTGGGAGCCGTGCTGCTGTTAATTTTTTATACAGTCGCACTTTTTGCAGAATTTGTTGCACCTTACGATCCCTATGACTCTCAATTAAACGGTTCATTATTGCCGCCGACTCAGATTTATTTAAGCACCCCAGATGGGCGATTTATCGGGCCCCACGTTTATCCGACTACTCAGGGCCCGGTGGATGCAAATACCGGCGCTCGTGAGGTAATTGTAGACTGGCAAAAACCCTCGGTTCTAGGTTTGTTTGTCAAAGGTTCTCCCTATAAGTTTTTAGGAGTTTTGCCATTAGAGAGGCACTTGTTTGGTACTACAGGAGAAGGCCAAATTAACCTTTTAGGGACGGACGAACAAGCTCGCGATCAATTCAGTCGCTTAGTACACGGCAGCAGAATTAGCCTCAGCATCGGTTTAGTAGGAATAGCAATTTCTTTCCCCTTGGGATTGTTTATCGGAGGAATATCGGGTTATTTCGGCAGTTGGATTGACAGTATATTAATGCGTTTCGCCGAAGTATTGATGACGATTCCCGGTCTTTATTTATTAGTAGCGCTAGCAGCAGTGTTGCCGCCGGGATTGACAAGTGCTCAGCGATTTATATTGATTGTGCTGATTACTTCATTTATCAATTGGGCGGGTTTGGCGCGGGTAATTCGCGGTCAGGTACTGTCAATTAAACAACGAGAATTCGTGCAAGCGGCGCGGGCAATGGGGGCCAATCCAATTTATATTATTGTCCGCCACGTTTTGCCACAAACTGCAACTTATGTAATTATTTCTGCTACTTTGGCGGTTCCAGGTTTTATTGTGGCGGAGTCGGTTTTGAGTTTAATTGGCTTGGGAATTCAACAGCCCGATCCTTCTTGGGGAAATTTGCTATCCCTGTCTACTAATGCTTCAATTTTAGTGTTGCAGCCTTGGTTGGTTTGGCCGCCGGCGATACTGATTATTTTGACTGTTTTGGCGTTTAATTTATTGGGGGATGGGTTGCGGGATGCTCTCGATCCGAGAAGCATTCAAAGGTAATTGGGACTGGGTAATTGGTAAGTGGGAATCGGTAATGGGGAATGGGTAATGGGGAATTAAAATATTTCTAGGGGCGGGTTCACCCAAATTTATATCATCAATTCCCCGAACTAAAAAACCCGCCCCCACCCATCGCAGATACTCAAAAACTTGTTCCGCAATCAGGCTTAATTGGTTTGGTGGGGGCGGGTTTATGAATATTTTGGATGTGAACCAAAGATTGTTGATGAACCCGCCCCTACGAGATTTGGTAATACAAGGATAGCTCAAAAATACCAAGATTAGTTAAGGATTAACAGGTAAGCAAATGGTAAAAGTAGAACCCACCCCCTCCTGACTTTTTACGGAAATATTGCCACCCATCATTAGGCAAAAAGGCTGGCTAATGGCTAGTCCCAAAGCGGTGCCACCGTACTTGCGCGTGGTGGAAGCGTCTGCTTGGGTAAAGGGTTGGAAAATGTGCTGCAACTGTGGGCTACAATTATCTTAAAGTATATACCTGCAATTTGCGCTAAACTTTTTTCAGTAATCTAATTATTCAAGTCCGATCGTGAAATTAGAACTTGCCTTAGCTCAATATACTGATGCTCTCACTAAACTAAAATTGGCAAAGTCTGAACCCTCAGAAATAGAAATTCTCCATATTTTAGTTGCTCGCGATGCCATCAAAGAAGCACTCAGCGAGAAAACCCAGCTTTCTGTGGAAAGTTTGGCTAAACTACTCGAATTGGACAACTTCCTGAAACAACAAGCCCATGCGATCGCCAGAGGAGCAAAATTAGCAGAATGGCGAGCTACATTTCACCCCTCCCCAGAAGCTTGGTGGTGGTTTCTCGAACCGACTTCCGACGAGGAAGTTTCCCCCTCAACTCGCTTAGATTGGTTGTTCAACGGGCTGACAATCGCGGGATTGACGGCGGTAGGGGCCTATATGACAACCTTCATTCAACTCTTTTCCACGGGAGGATTCGGTATTGCTGAAACCTTTGGCCTGCTGGGACAAGGAGGGTTACTTCTCACGCTAATCCGCACCTTGCAGAACACAGGACAAGATAAGATTAAAAACATTCTCACAAAACTCAATATTTCTCCCCAGTTTCACAGTCAAGCAACATTAGGAATAACCGCAATGTTATTGTTGGCTTCTGTGGGAGTCAATAACTCTTTGCCTGAGATTGGGAAATGGAACTATCGAGAAGGAGAAAAACTCTACGATAAAGGTTTACTGGTAAAAGCCAAAGAGAAATACGAGCAAGCGGCCAAAATAGCTCCCGAGGATTCTGACATTCTAATTGCCTTGGGAGAAATATACGAATCTTTGGGAGACCTAGAGCAAGCTAAAAAGCAGTATCAAAGAGTTGTAGAGCGAGGAGATGCCAGCGCCTTTAATAATTTAGGTCGCGTTTATATTAGTGACAAAAAAAAACTGATTGACGCTGAAGCTTTACTGCGAATTGGATTAAAAGAGTTTCCTAATGGAGCTAGAAAAAAAGATGATCGACTCAACTATGAACTGCATCTAAACTTGGGCTGGGTACTGCTCGAACAAGGACTTTACGAGGAGGCTGAAAAAGAACTCCGACTAGCAGTTTCTCTCGACGAAAAAATTCCAGAAACACAGCTCGGCGGAGGCATGGCTTATTGCTTACTCCCAGAGGCTTCTATGAAAGGGAGAAAACCTCAAAGAGAAGGAAAACCGCCAGCGGACAATGAAAAAGAGAAAGAAGAGGAAAAGGAATGGGAAAAAAAGTGTAAGATCAGCGCTCGTCCCGAAACCATCGATCAGTATAAATGGTTTATTGAGAAGGGAAAACGAGAGCTCGCTGAAAAAATACAGACGAGTGGGGTGGTGAATACAGAATCTCAGCCAAGTACACAGCCGTGATGAGTAAGATAAAAGTAAGAAATAAAAAATAAAAAGAATGTTCTTTTTACTTTTAGTTTCCCTACTTGGTTTGTATTCCCCTTTTTTTAGGGAAACTTCTTTTGTAAGGTGCGCCAGCATTCTTTTTTCCTGAAATTGAATGCTGCGTGTGCCATCCACCCTAATTTTGCAGATTAACTGGCAACCAGATCGTAAAAGTAGAACCAACACCATCCTGACTTTTTACGGAAATATTGCCGCCCATCATTAGGCAAAAACGCTGGCTGATTGCTAGTCCCAAACCGGTGCCGCCGTACTTGCGCGTGGTGGAAGCGTCTGCTTGGGTAAAGGGTTGGAAAATGTGCTGCAACTGGTCGGGAGTCATCCCAATTCCTGTATCTGTACAATTAACAACTAAAAATTCTTTACTAGCAATTGAAGATTCTGAATTTGCCGCAGGTTCAGAAGTGTTTTCTTGTTTTGTTTCGCTGCTGTCGCCCGCGATTTGTTCTCGGCTGGCTGTGAGGGTAATTGTACCGTTTTGAGTGAATTTGGCGGCATTGCTCAGCAAATTTAATAAAATCTGCTGCACTTTAGTAATGTCACCGTGCATGGTGCCGATATTGCTAATTTTGTGCAACTTGAGAATGTTGCCGTTTTTCTCTATTAGCGGCGCGGCGGTGGATGCTACTTCTTCAATCAAGGCGGCGATGTCGAAGGTTTCTAAGTAAAGATCCATGCGGCCGGCTTCGATTTTAGAAATGTCGAGAATGTCGTTAATTAGCGATAGCAAGTGTCTGCCGGAAGAGCGGATTTTGTCTAAATCTGGGATAAGTTCATCGTAGCCCAATTCTGCGGTTTCTTCTTGGAGCATTTCGCTGTAGCCGATGATGGCATTCAGAGGTGTTCGCAGTTCGTGGCTCATGTTTGCCAAAAATGCGCTTTTTGCGGTGGAAGCGGCTTCGGCTGCTTCTAGGGCGAGTTGCAAGGCGGATTCAAAGACTTTTCGATCGCTAATATCCTCGACGCTGCCTTCATAGTAGAGTACCTCGCCGTCGCCGTCGCACACTGCACGCGCGCTTTCGGAAATCCAAATTACCTTGCCGTCAGCGCGGTAAACTTGGGACTCAAACCCCGAAACTTCTCCGCATTCTTCCATCACCCGCATAAACTTGTCGCCCTGCTGAGGATTGACGTAAGCTTGCTGCCTGATGTTTGTGAGATTTGATGTCAATTCTTCGGGAGTGGCGTAGCCATAGATGCGGGCTAAAGCTGGATTTACGCTCAAGAAGTGGCCTTCGGGGGTTGTTTGAAAAATGCCTTCGACGGCATTTTCAAAGATGCTGCGGTATTTTTGTTCTGCTTGACGCAAAGCGCTTTGTGTACGATCGCGCTCGCTGGCTTCGATCGCCAATGATACCAAATCTGCGAGGGAAGCAGCAAAATTTTGTTCTTCTAATGTCCAGTTACGAGGAGTTCCTACTTGTTCGATACAGATGACTCCGACTGTTTGTCCTCCCAGCCGCACCGGCGCATCTAAGGTTGATGTAGTACCCACTTGTGCAAAGTAAGATTCGGCAAATTCTCTGGTTCTAATATCTGAGAGAGCGTCATCGGCTGCGATCGTCCGGTGTTCTTCCAAAGCTTTAAAATAAGCTGGATAGTCTGCTGCTGTCAGTTCGGCACCTTGGGAATGTTGCTGGTTGCTGCTGCTAAATTGGTCGAGACATTCCAGTTTCGATCGGCTTTCATCGTACAACCACGCGCCGGCTTTTTCTGTCTGTAGCGTATGAGCTGCTGCTTCGGTGATTTGCCTCAAAGCTACTTGCAAATCGCCTCGATACAGCGCTTTATTTCTTGCCAATTCTACCAAAACCGTATTTTGTTTGAGCAATTGTTTTTGCCTTTGGCGTCGCGCCGATTCGGCTCGCTTCTGTTCGGTAATGTCGCGGGCTACCACAATGACGGATTCTTCTGAAAGCGGTGAAATGCTGGCGGCAAAACAAACTTCGCGGTCGTCAATGGTTAAATTGTACTCGATACTGACAGTTTGCCGAGTATCTAAAGCTGCTCGGAGGTGGTTGAGAAAATTGTCGGCTCTAGCTTGCGGAAACACCTCTGTGAGTGTTTTGCCCACTAATTCTTCGATTGGTTTGTAGAGCAGAGAAAGATTTGTGGGGGCGATTTTTAAATAGCGACCGCTGCCGTCGAGAACTATAATTAATTCGTTCATAGCTGCAAACAAAGCCCGCAATTCTGCTTCTGCGGCTTCGAGTTCGGCAGTCCGCTCTGCTACTCGCTGTTCTAAACTAGAGTTGGTTTGTTCTAGGGCAACAAAAGACGATCGCAATTGTCTGGCCATTTGGTTGAAAGACTGAGCTAGGAGACCGATCTCTTTGACGCCTTTGACTTCGACTTCGCCGTCTAATTCCGAGGATGTGAAGTCGGATGATGCCGACATTTTTGTTAAAGCTTTGGAAGCTTCCAGCAATCGGGTAATCGGTTTGACAACCCAGCCAGAGGTGAAAATTCCGAGTCCGATCGCCACTACGAACGCAAAAAAGCACAATAAGATAGTTGTGCGAGTGTTGGCGTTAATTTGCTCCATAAAGTCTGCTTCCGGGATTGCGATTACAATCAGCCAATCGAGGCCACGTCCGTCTTGCAGGGGAGCAACGGTAATGAATTGACGTTTGCCGTCTATCTCGAAGGTAAACTGTCCTTGGCTGTTAATTTGTTCAAAACTACCAAATCGTTGTTGCAAGTATGTGGAAGCCGATCGAATTAGCAAATTTTTGCTCTGTGTCGCCAACAGCCGTTTTTGTCCGTCTTTGTCGGTGACAAAGGGCAATTCGTCTGTGGAACTGGCGACTATTTCTCCGCTGCGTTCGATCGCAAAAACTTGTCCCGACGGGCTAATTTTGATGCTTTTGAGAAAATCGCTGATTTGAGAAAGAGTCAGGTCAATGGCCAGTACCCCCCGCAGGTTTCCCGTTTGGCTGTAGATGGGCATCACCGGCGTAATCCCCAGCACTGGCGAGGCTGCGAAGGGGTAGATGGGAGACCAAGTGGCTTTTCCTGCCTGTTTAGCAGCTTTATACCACGGTCTAGTACGGGGGTCATAGGGGACGGTTTGGATTAGCTCAGTGCGATTTCCTTGGCTGTCGAGGCGATAAATTTCGCGGTTTGGAGCGGTTGATTCGTCTCTGATGTATACTAAGTCTTCTGCTTCTCGCTTGAGCAAGAGGAATTTTCCCTGTTCGTCGCCGTAGTAGATGGTTGTATTTCGATCGCTCAGCTTGGTCTGGTTCCACAAATAGCGCTCTAAGTTGGGGAAGTCTTCCGGGTCTAAGTTTCCAGAGGCGATCGCAGCAGTATTCATTTGCAGGAACAGATGAGACACATCCCCAAAACTGCGGAAATTTTCTTTAGTTCTGGCTGCGACTTCCAAGCTTAACCTCGTAGCAAGGTCATTGACGGCTTTCTGGCCGTTGCGAAACGACAGCCATCCAGTCACACCGACTGCTACGGAGATTTGCACCACCAGCGGTATCAACAAAACAAGGCTCAGTGACATCTTGGGCGAGCTTTTCATCACACAACTGCTCAGACTTTTCAATAACATTAATATTGTGACACCTACCAGGTTTGCGTATCATTTGCCGCTTAAAAGGGCCCCTCGATATAAGTTACAATGTTGTACACAAATAGTGAAGTGCAGTGGCTGGCCACTCAAAACGGGGCTGAGGTTTCCACCGCTACGGTAAAAAATTGTAATATTAATCATGCCACTACTTGCCTGAATGTGGCGATCGGGAGCATCTCAATGAAAGCAGCAAAGCTCGAAATTGGAATTAGGAGTCAGGAGTCAGGAGTCAGGAGGAAAGAAGAAGAAGGAAGAAGGAAGGAGGAAGAAGGAAGGAGCCATAATAAGTGTTTTTACAAATATGAGATGCTCCCGTGGCGATCGCTCTGGGGACTCGTGGCCAAAAATTCACACCAGGTTATAAAAAATGCAACTGTAGGCCGATGATCCCAACCCTGCTTGTCATCAGTCATTCCCAATTATTCAATTCTTTAATCTAAAATTTTTAATCTAAAATGGGTTCACTTTCTCCGGGTGCGGATTGCCTCTCTTACGCCTGGTTAATAAAAAATTGATGGGATCTTTTTATACCGTGCGATGAGAAATGTAAATTCTGCGACAATCGGCTGTTAAAAAATTTGCTATTAATAAGAAGATAAGCCGCCAAAATCCCGAACGAGTACAAAGAGGATAATTGAAGCATCTGCATTTCATCAATGGCAGCAAAGTAAAGCGTTTTTAGCTTTTTTGGTCGCTCGATCTTTTGGCAAAATAATACTTCTGGAGGATGACATGAACTATACATTTGAAATCCTGGGCGTATCTCCAACTTTAACATTTTTTAACCAGCAGCAGGAATTGCTGAAACAACAGCAGCAGTCGGGTGTAGAATACTTGGGAAACTGGAAGTGTACTCTCGATGCGTTTGTGGCATCCGTGGAGACAGTTTCTCCTTACCGCGGCTGGGATGTCGATCGAGTTGTAGACACCGTGATTAGTTTCTGGATGAACAACTCCGATAGCATCCAGTATTGGAGACACAGGCTGGAGGATGCCGGCAGCGAAAACTTGTTAGTAGCCAGAGTAGGCGATATCAAGTCTTTGCAAGCCGCCTTTGAATCGCTGCTGGGCGAATAGGAAAATCGCCAATTGCGAAAAAGTCGATCGACTTTTTCGCAAAAATCAACTCAACTGTCTATTATTCATTCCCCATTCCCCTGATTCGCGACACAGAAGTCGCAGATATAAAATATCTGTTTCTTCCATCCTCCATCATCCACCTGCCATCTGCCTTGAACATCTGCCTAATGACTAATGACTAATGACTAATGACTAATGACTAATGACTAATGACTAATGACTAATGACTAATGACTAATGA
>NZ_JAUBTL010000103.1:0-13941 GCF_036702475.1 Microcoleus sp. D2_18a_B4 | reverse complement strand
AGGGCATAGGGCATAGGGCATAGGGCATAGGGCATAGGGCATAGGACAAAGCCCCCATACCTCACAACGCTTGAGAACCGCTATAGATAGTTATTTTTCACTTTTCACTTGGGGCACTTACTCCCATCCGAATTTCCGAACAAAAAGAAGCTTGTTCCGTACCGTTAGCTTGCTTAACAACGCTAGTCCGCAGCCGCAAATTGGGCATGAGATACCACAGCCTTTCTTCCGCATGGAGGGTGTCTGATTCTGTAATCAATGTCAGCACGTCGTCGCCCATCACGTAGCGGCTGTTACCCTTGTCTTGCAACACTTTGCCAACGCTTGGATTGTCGGGATTAGGTACGATCGCTAGTATTGTAGAACCGATTTGTTTAGCTTTGTCGCGATCGGGAATACCGTCCCAACTAATCCGAACGCTAGTTAGCTTAGTTGAATCCGGGTTAATCGAGTGTTGTTGGCAAAGTTTGACGACTGCTGCATCGCTAGCTGTCAGTATTTCTATTTTGAGGTCGGATTTACCCGCCTGCAATTCCCCAGAATTGAGATTGTGTACGGTACGCTGAGAAAACCATTTACCTGCACTTAACTCGAAAAACTCGATAACATCCATGAAATTTGTCTCTAAAGTCAATACTGCTTTATTTGCGATCGTGACTTGCGCGCTATGCAGTCAGAAACCCGGTTTCTTCCTGCGTACTAGCGGCCAAACCCATGATTTTGTCTAGAAACCCGGTTTAAGAGTGCAAGTCCTTTTCTATATTTTAGAGGAAGGGGGCGCACCTGCAAAGCTTTCTGAGAGCTTTGGGCGAAACAGATTGCAGATGCCGTTGAGGTACGAAACCCAACCAGGGGGACATCTGCCTCGCTGATGCGGCCGACTTGACCGCAAATTAGAGCATCCGCCATTATATTTCGTTAGAAAAAGTCTTTTTCGCAGATTAAATAGGATTACGATACCTGAAATTTTTTAGCTTTGACCGAAAGCATCCAGGATACAAGCCCCCGGATTCATCCGTCCAGAAATAAAAAACTTGTATCCGATGACAGTTGCCCCCGAATTTATCCGTGGGGTCAAGGCTTCAATTCTTTAATCTAAAATCTAAAATCTAAAATCGATTGACTGTGTTGATCGCTAGGGAGCATCTCATATTTGCAAAAATACTTCTTTCTTCTTCCTTCTGACTCTTTTCTCCTGGCTCCTGACTCCTGACTCCTAATTCCAATTTCGAGCTTTGCTGCTTTCATTGAGATGCTCCCTGATCGATCGACCATCATCGCCCCAATACCAGCTATGTTAAGAAAAGCAACGATATATCGGATCTTTTGTCGATCGATCTGTAAATTGGGCGTTGCTGAGTTGAATTATATTAGCGGCGATTTATTGTAAGCGCACTGCTTGAAAATTCTCAAAGCAGACTCCGACTAAAAAACAAGCAATTCATCGAACCATCACCAAACCGAGGACAGCAAGCCCATAGCACATAGCATTCAAATATGTCATGCTAAGTCTAAGAGAAAAGATTCTCGATCGGGCTTTTCGGTAGGGTGCAGCTAGCGATCGCATACATTTAAAGAACACATCCGTAAATTTATGACCGAGTTTAAACAAGGGCTGGATAAAATGCAGCCTGCAGAACAGACGCACTACCTGGGAACCCTGCCAAGTCAGCTAGCAGCGACTTCAGACTCCGAGAAATTATACAGCTTACTAACAGATTACAATTTTATTGAAGCCAAGCTGTCAGCATCGGGAGTACAAGCGCTAATAGAAGATTACGATTTAGCAACAAGTCCCGATATTATCTCAGACCAAAAAGCCGACCAACTCAAATTAATCCAAGAAGCAATTCGGCTGTCGGCCCACATTCTAGCCGCAGATAAAAGCCAACTAGCCCCCCAACTAATAGCCCGCTTGATGCGCTTTGAAAGTCCAGACATTCAAGCCCTGCTAGCACAAGCAAAACACCAAAAAACCCCCTGGCTGCGACCGCTAACGCCCAGCTTTACCCCTCCCGGCGGGAGATTGTTGCGTACCCTCACCGGACATACAGACTGGGTACAAGGTGTAGCAATCACCCCCGACGGCAAGCGGGCAATTTCTGCGTCCTCCGACCACACTCTCAAAATTTGGCACTTAGAAACAGGAGAAGAACTTTCCACCCTCAAAGGTCATCTTACCTACGTCAATGCTGTAGCTGTCACCCCCGATGGCACTAAAGTAATTTCCGGTTCTTGGGACAATACGATTAAAATTTGGGATTTAGAAACAGGACAAGAAATATTTACTTTTGCCGGCGATATTTTTGCCGTAGAAGCAGTAGCAGTAACTCCCGACGGCAAGCGAGTAATTTCAGGTTCTTGGGATGGCAGTATTAAAGTTTGGGATTTGACAAGCAGGGAAGTAATTTTCAACTTCAAAGGTCACAGCAGTTTTGTCCAGTCGGTAGCAGTAACTCCTGATAGCAAACGGTTAATTTCTGGGTCGGGAGACAATAGCATTAAAGTCTGGAACCTAGAAACCGGAAAAGAACTTTTTACTCTTACGGGTCATGAAGACTGGGTAAAAAGTGTAGCAGTTACTCCCGACGGCGAAAAAATAATTTCTGGGAGTTACGACGGAACTGTTCAAGTCTGGAGTTTGCCCGAACAAAAGCAACTTTTCACTTTAGGAAAACACGGCAGTTTTGTTCAAGCTGTAGCAGTCAGTCCCGACGGCAAACGGGTAATTTCGGCTTCCGGCGACAAAACGCTAAAAGTTTGGAATCTCGAAACAAAAGAAGAACTTTCCACTTTTACCAATCACATCGCCCCAGTTAATGCTGTGGCTGTTACCCCCGACGGCAAGCGGATAGTTTCTGGTTCCTCTGACAAAACTCTCAAAGTTTGGCACTTAGAAATAGGGAAAGAAAATTTATCATTTGCACGTCACGATGACTGGGTAAATGCTGTAGCAGTAACGGCGGACGGTACTAAAGCGATTTCCGGTTCGGGAGACAACAGCCTTAAAGTATGGAATCTCAAAAACGGACAGGAAATTTTTACAATTCGGGGACATCAAGATTGGGTAAAAGCGATCGCAATAACAGCGGATAGCAAGCGAGTAGTTTCGGGTTCTGGCGACAAAACTGTGAAAGTTTGGAATCTAGAAACCGGAAAGGAAATCTTTACTTTCACGGGTCATACAGACTGGGTGAATTCTGTGGCAGTGACTGCGGACGGAACGATGGCGATTTCGGGTTCGACAGACACAACTATAAAAGTTTGGAGTTTGGAAACAGGAGAGGAACTTTTTACTTTTACAGGTCATGAAGACGGGATAAAATCTGTTGCAGTTACTCCTGACGACAATCGGGTAATTTCTGCTTCCAGTGACAACACTCTCAAAGTTTGGAGTTTGGGGAAAGAAAAGAATATTTTTGCTCATTTGTGGAATGTAGGAGTAAAAAATCAACTTTTCACTCTCAAAGGTCATGAGAGTTGGGTGAATGCTGTGGCAGTTACAGAAGATGGAAAATGTGCAATTTCTGGGGGGCGAGAAACAACTTTGAAAGTGTGGAATTTGCTAAGTAGAAAGGAAGTTTTTACTCTAGCGGGTCATGCCGATACGATAACATCCGTGGCGACTAGGGGAAATAAAGCGATTTCTGTTTCGGATGACAATACTCTGAAAGTTTGGGATTTGTTGAGTCGAAAAGTAGTTGCTAGTTTCACGGGAGATAGTGCTTTGAAAGCTTGCGCTATTGCGCCGGATGGGGTGACAATCGTAGTAGCGGAAGCTTCGGGACAGGTGCATTTTTTGAGGTTAGAAGAGGGGAAAGAGTCATTAGTCATTAGTCATTAGTCATTAGTCATTAGTCATTATGCCGATCGCACTTTTGCTAAAATTTAAAAGTGCGATCGGTCTTTTCCCAGTCTAGTTTATAATTCTTCTGGGTCAATTCCCATCGATCGCAGTCTTTCTGCCAGTAAAGCAGCCCGCTGTTCGGCTTGTTCTGCACGCTGTTCGGCTTGTTCTGCCCGCAGTCGTTCTTGTTCTGCCCGCTGTTGGGCTTGTTCCAAGCTGCGAGAAACCTCCTCATAACTTGCAAACGGTTCGCCGTCAGGGCGATAAATTTGCAACTCTTCACCCGACAAATCAAAGCGAATTCCCAGTCGGGGACTGACCCAATTTTCGATCGCATCAATTACGTCCAAACGCCCCTGTGAACGCATCCAACCGCTGAAATCGTTGCGTTCCGGGTCGTACAGGTAATATTCCTCTACCCCGTGGCGATCGTAAAATACCTGTTTTTTATTCATTTCTGTTAGCCTGTTACCGGGAGAAAGAATTTCAAACACTACTTGGGGCGCGATATTTTCTTCTTCCCACTGCTTGTAAGAACCCCTATCTCCTTTCGGTCTCCCGAAGACTACCATCACATCCGGGTCGACGCGAATCTTGTTATCTCCTTCGACAGGATACCACAGCAAATCCCCCGCGACAAATACATTCGGGTCATAGGCAAAAAGCCACGCTAAATTTTGTTGGATGATGAGTATCCAGCGAAATTGTTTAGTAGTGTCTGAGATGGGTTGACCGTCGCTGTCGGGGTAAATTACATCAGGTTTTTGAGGGGATTGGATTTGAGTTACCATAACAGTTGTCCGAGGTTAGGGACTGTTTAATTTAATTTTAGCTTGTGGGAAATGTGAGAAGTGCGATGCCCTGCGGGATAGCTACGCTTCACGACCTTTCTCAATAGAATAACCTATGCCTTTTTCTCTTTTGTCTCACTCTCTTCTCTTCCTCTGCGCCCTCTGCGCCCTCTGCGGTTCATTAAAAAAAATCTCACTCAGCAGCGAAAATAGGGCAGACACCGCCCGCCCTACAAAACTACTTCCTCAGCAACTTAACCCCGCGAATCGAATAATCCAAAAGCTCGATCGGGTGCATCAAAGTAACTGCCTTTCCCTGCAACTCCAAATGCTTCTTAATTTGCAAAGAACAACCCGGATTAGAAGAAGCAATCAACTCCGCCCCAGTATTCAGCAAATTCTCCACCTTTTGCACTCCCAATTCATCAGCAATCTCCGGCTGAAGCATATTGTAAACCCCCGCACTTCCACAGCACAAAGCCGCATCAATAGGCTCTTTTAACTTCACCCCAGGGATTTGTTGCAGCAACTGACGCGGCTGCAAACTAATCTTTTGCCCGTGCAACAAATGACAAGCATCCTGATAAACAATTGTCAAATCTCCGTCAATCAAAGGATTAAGTTTTGCCGTAATTCCCGCACTTGCCAAAAACTCTTGCACGTCCTTAACATTAGCCGCAAAATTTTCAGCTTTCTCGCGATATTGCGGGTCATCTGCTAAAATGTGACCGTATTCTTTCAAAGTGTGACCGCATCCAGCAGCGTTGATAATCACAAAATCAACGCCAGTATTTTCAAAGCTATCAATCATTTGTCTCGCCAAAGCTTTCGCCTGTTCCGCTTGGCCTTGGTGTTCCGGCAAAGCAGCACAGCATCCCTGACTTTTAGGAACCACAACCTCGCAACCGTTAGCCGTCAAAACTCTCACCGTAGCTTCATTAACTGGCGAAAATAACAGCCGCTGCACGCAGCCTAAAATCACGCCGACTCGATAGCGTTTCTCTCCTTGTGCGGGAATTACCTCTGGTAAATTATCCCGGAAAGAATCGACAGTAACTTTCGGCAAAATTGATTCCATCGCCGCCAAGCGAGGAAAGACTTTTTTCAGCAAACCTGTTTTGCGGACAAGTTTTGGCAGTCCTAATTTTTGATAAATAAACAGCGGTACCAGCAAAGGCCGCAATCTGTGAGGATAAGGGAAGAGATTAAAAATCAGAGTACGAATTACATTGTCAGAAAAAGTGCGTTCCTGATTTCTAGTAACTTGGTGGCGAGTTGCGGAAATTAATTTGTCGTACTGAACTCCAGACGGACAAGTTGTAACGCAGGCCAAACAGCCCAAACAAGTATCGAAATGCTGCGAGGTTGCTTCGTTTAAAGGTGCGTCGCCTTCGTTAATTGCATCCATTAAATAAATGCGGCCTCTGGGCGAATCCATTTCTTTGCCAAGTACGCGATAACTCGGACAAGTTGACAAACAAAAGCCGCAGTGTACGCAAGTATCGATTAATTTCGGATCTGGCGGATTGTTGGCGTCGAAACCTGGGATTTCGAGGGTTTGTAAGTGGGGATTTTGTGCTAGAAAATTGCTTTCTTTGGCAGGTCTTAAATCGTCGCTGGGAACTGGAGATTTTTCTGAAGTTTGCATATATGGGAGAAGAAGGAAGAAGGAAGAAGGAAGAAGGAAGATGGAAGAAGAAAGATGGAAGAAGGAAGAAGAAAAAAAATTAGTTATCTAGGAGAGAATTCAGAAGCAATCGACCGCATGGATAAAGTGCAATTAAGAACTTCCTAAACGTCCCAACAAACACTTCTCTTCTTTTCTCTTCCTTCGCGGTCTTCGCGCCTTCGCGGTTCGTTAAAAAACAAATCTGCTTCACAAATGAATTAGACCTAGATTCAAGAAAGACCGAACTCCTGACTACAAACTTTAAACTAAATACCGCTTATAAAACGATCGGGACTCAAAAGATTTTCCGGGTCAAACTGCTGTTTGATCCGGCGCATTAAATCGATCGCACTTCCATTATAGCCCCAAACATCTAACTGTTGCTTGAGGTCGGTCGGCGCTGCTAAAACAGTCAGAAAACCGCCTTTAGCTTCGCACCCTCTGCGTACCTGCAACAGCGTGTCTGCAGTCGCAGTCTCAAACCGCAAAACCCCCAAACCGCTGCCTGCATGAATCAAAGCGTCCTGTACCGGCAATTCGTTAATTGCCCTTACAGCTTCCGACGGTCTGATTCCTATTTTGCAAATAATTGCCGACTTTGTGCCAGAATCCCACATTGTTTCTGGCAATCTTTGCCATAACTGATCCTCATCATTTTCGCCGCAGCTAGTGCCTTGCAAACCCAATTTTTCGCCAACTTCCAGCAAGCGGGCTGATTGTTGTTTAACACTTTCTGCGATACTTTGAAATCTGACGATTAATCCCGTGCCCTTTCCTAAGCCTAATTTTGCCACTAATTCAGGTGACAGCAAATCAACGGCACTTGGTGTCAAAGCAGAGGATAATAAGATTTGAGCCGTTTGGGACAAAGCATTAATTTCCCCTGTCAGCACTACGGTTCCCGATGATTCAGGCAGCGGATAAACTCGGAAAGTTACTTGACTTATGACGCCCAAAGTGCCGTAAGCACCAGTAAACAGTTTCATCAAGTCGTAACCGGCGACATTTTTAACAACTCGACCCCCGGCTACCGCAATTTTACCGTCCGATCGCACAAAGGTAATTCCCAATAGCAAATCTCTCACCCCCCGATAGCGATGCCGCAAGGAACCCGCATCAGCAGTAGCGACAATGCCGCCCAAAGTGGCCTGTTGCGGATATGCTGGATCGATCGGCAAAAATTGACCTGCCGCAGCTAAAATTTGTTGCAAATCCGCAAACTTCATCCCCGCTTCTGCAGTCACGGTTAAATCGCCCACAGCGTGTTGTACAAGCCGATTGAGGCGCGAAGTGCTGACAGCCACAAGCCCCGCTGCATCAGGAGATACCCTTAAATCCCCCTTAAAAAGGCCCACTTTGACAACATCTTGCTCCCCCCTTTGTAGGGGCGGTGCCCCCGTGCCCGCCCTGGGCCGGGGGGGATCGGAGTCTAATTTAACTAAACCGCCCCAATCAAGTTTGCTGCCGCTGCCACAAGGCAAGACTGCACAGCCATGTTGCTGTGCCCAAGCAATGACAGCCGCCAGTTCTTCCTGAGTATTGGGGTAAACAGTACAATCTATTTTCGTGTCGGGGGCAACTGCTTTTTCTACCCGTTCTTGCCAAAATGGCTCTGTATCTTGCCAGCGACAGATGCCAGCAGTCCCGACAATACTTTCTAATTCTTGTATGCTTACGTAATTTTCGGTAGAAAAAGATTTCATGAAGGTTATGAGACGCCCGGTAAAAAAAATTATCAAAACACTGCCTAAAACCATTAAATATTAATACGGGCCCGATATTCAAAACATGAAGAAACAAATGTCTCAAAACCGAATTTCTCTGGGAATTACCGGTCTCAACGAAGTGATTGGCGGTGGCCTAATTTCTCAACGCTCTTATCTGGTGCGCGGCGGCCCCGGTACTGGCAAGACTACACTGGGCTTTCACTTTTTGGCAGCAGGTGTGGCTCTGGGAGAAACGCCCCTGTTTATTACTTTAGGAGAACCGGAAGCGCAATTGCGGGCCAATGCCACAAGTCTCGGTTTTGATATGGAAGCGATGGCCTTCCTCGATTTGAGCCCATCCTCAGAATTTTTTACCCAAGTTCAAACTTATGACATTTTCTCCCCCTCCGAGGTGGAGCGAGAACCGACTACACAAAAGATTATCGAGCGAGTCGAAGCTGTCAAGCCACAACGGGTGTTTTTGGACGCAATCACTCAATTTCGCTACTTAGCTGCGGATGAGTTTCAGTTTCGCAAGCAAGTTCTGTCTTTTCTGCGGTTTTTGGTGGAAGGGGGGGCGACGGTGGTGTTTACCTCCGAAGGCACTTCAAGTGCTCCCGATGACGATTTGCAATTCATCAGCGACGGGGTAATTTATTTAGAACTGCGCCCTGAAGGACGCGCCCTGACTGTCACCAAGCTGCGAGGCTCCAATTTCCGCAGTGGCCGCCATTCGCTGCGCCTGACTCAGGCTGGTATGGAGGTATTTCCGCGACTGCTGCCGGACAACTTTCAACAGGATTTTGTTGCTGAAGCAATTTCTTCTGGGGTTCCAGAAATTGACGAACTGCTGCACGGGGGACTGGAACGGGGGACTGTGACGGTGATTAGCGGGCCTAGCGGCGTGGGTAAAACGACGGTGGGGATTCAGTTTATGAAGGAAGCCGCAGGAAGGGGGGAGCGATCGGTAGTTTACATTTTTGAGGAGTCAACTTCTACTCTGCTGCAGCGCTGTGAATCAGTTAACATCCCGGTTGGGGCGATGATGGGGCAAGGAAGTCTTTCGGTGATACCCGTGGAACCTTTGCTGTACTCGCCGGATCAGTTTGCCTGTATGGTACGCCATGAGGTGGAGCAGGAAAAGACCCGGATTGTGATGCTTGACAGTATTTCTGGCTATCAGCTTTCGATGCAGGGGCAAGATTTGGTGAACAATTTGCACGCTTTGTGCAAGTATCTGAAGAATATGGGAGTCACCGTTATCTTGATTAATGAGGTAGAAGCCATTAGCGGAGATTTTCGGCTGACCGAGATCGGAATTAGCTATTTGGCGGATAATCTTCTGTTTATACGCTATCTGGAACGCCAACTGCATAATAGGACAGAAATCCGCAAGGCGATCGGAGTAATTAAAAAACGAGTCAGCAATTTCGAGAGAACTCTGCGAGAACTCGAAATTACTCGCTACGGCATCAAAGTCAGCAAGCCGATACGGGGGCTGCGCGGCATTTTGGGTTCGGCGCCGGTGTGGAGTGAGGGGGGAGCGGATGAAGATTGAATCGGGGTTTGTCGTGTTGTTTTTGGGCAATTGCAGCTAATTTTGCAGTCGTGAATCTACTAATGAGTAGAGGGCGCGTCGCGCACCTCACCACTAGCTGTAGGGGGCGCACCGCGCACCTTACCACTAGCCTAACTCCTGGAAAACTTAAATATATTGGTAAATTTGTGTATTTTTCGACTTTTATCGTAATGTAGTTTTCAATTCTATGAAATACAGTAGGGGCACAGGGCACGCGGCCGTGTCCTGTGTCAGATCATCTGTACTTCACTCAACTGAAAACCTATGTAATAGTTCCCCGAAAAGTAAGCTAATACCAGATAAAAAAAGAATCCAACTTTATGCCACCTCCCAACCCATATATAATCACTCACTCCCCAATCTAAAATCTAAAATCTACAATCTAAAATCTAAAATGGTATAACCCGTATTCACAGGAAGCTGATAAATGACTGGCAACTCAATAATTTTAGCCGTAGACCGCAATCAGCGAAACTTGGAACTATTAGCACAATTTCTCAATAAAGAAGGATACCAGATGATCGCGGCTTATAACTTTGAAGATGTTGCACAAGCTATCAGTCAGCCTGCTAGGATCGGGATGGCTTTAGTAGATATTTCTGGTTTCGATCGCCGGATTTGGGACTGCTGCGAACAACTGCGAAATCACCAAATCCCTTTTCTGATACTCTCGCCCAAACAAAGCGCTGCTATTCAGCACGAAAGCCTCTGCCACGGGGCTCGGAATATGTTGGTAAAACCTTTGATCGTGAGAGATTTGCTGGGAATTGTTCACAGCTTGCTAGGAGAACGTGCGTGAGTCAAATTTTATTGCTTGTCGAACAGAAAGAAAATCGCCGATTGTTATTAGAATGGCTAGCAGTTTACTATGAGGTATTGCTGCCAAACTCAACAGAAAATAGTGAGGATTTTTTACCATTTAATCAATCTTTTGACCTGGCGATAATTGACGGTATTTCCCTGAAACGCCACTGGCAATGGGTTGCCGCCCAAAAACAGGCAGAACACCCGGTATGCTTGCCTTTTCTTTTGATTACATCCCGCTCGGATGTAGGGATGGCAACGCAATTTATTTGGCAAAGTATTGACGATTTGATTATCGCTCCGATCGAGAAGATTGAATTGCAAGCGCGGGTGGAGATTTTGCTGCGATCGCGCCAGTTGTCTTTAACTCTTAAATTGTCTCACGACCAACTCGATCGCACTCTGCAAACAGCCCAAGAGCTCAACGAGATGAAAACATCTTTGCTGTACATGATTGCCCATGATGTTCGCAATCCTTTGAATTTCATCATCGGCACTACGCAACTTCTTAGCAAGTACAAGTTGACATTAACAGATGAGAAAAAACAAGAACTTCTCGACAAAACTCAAGCAGCGGCAAAAGGCATAGATTTGTTATTAGATGATGTTTTGCTGCTGGGGCGTGTTGAGTCAGGACAAGCCGGGTTTTGCTTGCTACCGCTAGACTTAGCAAAGTTTTGTAATGAGTTGGTAGGGGAATTTCAGAACAGCCTGAAGTTGAAACCTCAAACCGATCGGGTGACGCTGATTTTCGTGAATCACAGTCAATCGGCGATGGCGTCTTTGGAGGTAAGCTTGCTGCGGCGAATTCTGGGAAATTTGCTGTCAAATGCTATTAAGTATTCTCCCCCAAATACCGAAGTCATCTTTGAATTAAAAGTTACTGAAACCGAGGCTATTTTTTCGGTACAGGATGCAGGAATTGGCATACCTGTCGCAGACCAAGGACGGCTGTTTGATTCATTTTACCGGGCTAAAAATGTCGGTCGCATTCCTGGTACTGGACTGGGGCTGAGCATTGTTAAAAAATGCGTGGACTTGCACGGTGGCGAAATTACTTTGATCAGTGAAGAAGGGGTCGGCAGTACATTTACAGTAACGCTGCCGATCGCACAACCTCGAAACAAGCAAATCTCGCCTGCAACGCCTTAAACTAGATGCAGGCATTATATTGGGATATTCCTCGATGAATTTCACGACCGGGTGAGGCTATACGTGGTAGTGTGACCCTGAGATGTATCCTCAAAACACTGAATAAAACTCTCGCTATTTTACAACGCCAGAATGTGAAGAACCATTAACAGTCGCTGGTCAACTGATGAAATTGAGCATCGTCGTTCCAGGAGCGATCGACGAGCGGGAGAATTGGCGATCGTTCGTCAAAGCTCGATCGCCCTCGTAAAAAATGTTGAAGGCACCCAGAAATCATTAGATACCATACAAAAGTTATCCCGATCTTCCCGACTTTATATTTCTGAAAAAAAGGGGTCGAACAACCGTCACATCTTAGATGATCTGATGAGTATTTTAACACTTTAAAAATGGTCGATCAACTATTTTATGAATTATTGTCGGACTCTTTTTAATGAGCGAGTAGTTATATCATTTCCGGTTACACTCATACATGATGTTGACTGTTGACTGTTGACTGTTGACTGTTGACGCCGTGAACAGTGAACAGTGAACAGTGAACAGTGAACTCGGATTTACTATTCCGATGCTAACGGATTTGATATTAGAGAGTTGGTTGCTGCAGGCGTCTTATACTCTTGTGCCGTAAAATCAATCCACCGTTGAAGATCGATCGGCTGAGCTTTCAGACGGAGAGTCCAACTGTTCCACTATTAATGGTTGAAACCTGATGTCTCCAGGTTCAATCGCCACTCTTCTCCACCAAGCTGGCAACAAGAGCAGCCAAAACTTACCCAAAGACACAGAACGCTGCTCGCGAACAAAAACCAAGGGCAGGAGAGCCGCCACTCGTAAGACGGCTGAGAGGGCAAACACCCCTGGCAAGCCACCGAGATTGGTCAAAGTGGCGATAAAGCCACCAAGGGTGATTCCCATTGCCCCAGTGACACCAGGAACCGCCGCCGCGATCGCAAAGTATATCGACTGATTCAACAGTGGTGTCACCGACATCATCAGATTACCACTGCACAAGTCGATCGCCGCCCACGTTGCACCGCCGATGATGTGCAACAGCGGGAACCACACCCATAGGAAGATTGGAGCCGTTCCACCTTCTAGCCACAGTAGAGGGGTCAGAGCCACCAAAATTCCCACTACTACAAGAATCGGGCGATTCCCAACCCGGTCAGCCAGCTTCCCCCAAAAAACCAGCATCAGTAAGTTAGCACCCGCTCCTAAGCTGTTGTAGAGCGTTACCACACTGACATCTATACTTAGGTTATCCAGCAGATAGAGGTTAAAAAAGGGCGCGCTGACGTTAACGGCAAAGCTCCATACAGCAGAGTAAAGCAAAAACTTTAAAAAATTGGCTTCCTTGAGAAAGCTAAAAATTGTCCCTATGGATGATTTTTCGCCTCTATCTGAATGCGTGACGTGTAGAAGCTTTGGATTCACATCGGTCATAAAGAACTGACAACCTAGACTGATGATGCCAAGCACAATTCCTACAACCAAGATGGCACTGTAACCTTGGAGCCTTCCACCGGGCCAGTTCGATACCACTAGAGCCAGCAACGGCACACCAATGAGATTCGTCAAGCTGACAGCACTATTGCGAAAGCCAAAATACCGCCCGCGCAACCGCTGAGGTACTAAAACCGCCAACCAGCTCAAGAAGGAAGCACGACCTAAAGATTCTAAGACTTGAGTTACCCAGATGATTGCCAATGTCAACTGCACTAGCTGATGTCCAGCGAGCTGAAATGAGCCTCCCAACCAAATGGCTGGCACGATAATCAGCCACAGCAGTCGCGACAGTCCGAAAATCCAGATGGAATACCAGTGGCGGCTCTGCAGTCGGTCTCCTATATAAGCTCCGAACGGTTGGAGCAGATTTACCAGTTGAGGAATGGAGGCGAGCATACCAATTTCGACTGGGCCAGCCCCTAAATCCAGCAAGAAATTACTGAGCAACGCGCCGCCGATGATGCTGTAAAAAAGCGTAGCGAAGACACTCTCCAAAGTTAGCGATCTGAGGCTTAACCGAGTTTCCGGTTTGGAAAGTTTTAGAGGCGGATTGGTCAGAAGTACCGTCTCTGGTAAGGCTATATCCTCTTGGATTTCCTGAAGAGGGAGAGGATTCGTTCCCACTAAGGTGTTATCTTCTTCTTGTGTTTCGAGCATACTGGATAGCCAATAGATGAGCTGCTACGCAGCTTAATTGTATAATATAAGATTAAGTATTTTAAGGAACACAGCCATAGATGCAAGCTAAAAGTCTATACGGTTCAGTTACAACTATTTATTCCTCGGAGATGCCCCTAAATCCCCCTTAAGAAGCTATGCTTTATAAACATCTTTCTTAACAAGAAAGTTGACAAAAGTAACTACTTGTGTAGCGGATATGGGGGCGC
>NZ_JAUBTL010000102.1:0-15329 GCF_036702475.1 Microcoleus sp. D2_18a_B4 | reverse complement strand
GGTGTGAAACCCTTAGAGGAGTGGGCTCCTCGGACTAAACGACCAGTTCAGGTCGCGCGTGCAAAATTTCCTTCGCGATACAGTCCTCTATAGTTCCTGCTATAGAAAGATTCCCGCCGGGCGCGTTTTATACTGAGCGATCGCACGGCTGGTTGAGGTGGAAGGAAACGCGAAAGAACAGATCGCTAAGTATTACCAATGGCTAGCAAAGCAGCTAGGCGCGAATGGTTTAACGATGCCAATAGTTGCATTTGGGATGGCACCAGAAGCAGACTCTTGGCTGTACGGAGAGAGTGCAACACCTTTGTGCAAAGATAGCTAACGGTTCTGGTCAGAGGTTGTTGGGATCTCTGCATCTCACCTAAGCAGATTCAGGCAATCCGCTGCACCAGAATGTTATATTTCTTTTGATGCGATCGCCTGAACTACTGCGCCAATGCCCGTGTGATAAATACCTTCTACTACATCACGCTCAAGCTCAATTAGATGCTTAAACTTTAAGCCAGCTAACTCAAGGCTTAAAGATTCTTTAGATTGCATCACATCTACTGAATTTCCGCCACCAGTACCATGCTTCAACTGATCGGGTGTATAAGCCTCAAGCATAAAAACACCGTTTCGCTTTAACGCTGCTTCAACTTTTTTATGAAGTTGTTTTCTTATTGAAGAGGGCAATGGACAAAATATAGATACAATTCCGTCCCATTTATTTTCGCCTAAATCATACTCTGCTAAGTCAGTCAGTATGAATAAACTCAACAATCACCCCATTATCTTCGGCCAGCTTTCTGGCCTTATTCAAGGCAACTAAAGAGGCATCTAGAGCGGTTACAGAATAACCCTGTTTGGTAAGGAAAACGGCATTCCGCCCTTCTCCTTCGGCCAAGCTCAGAACTTTACCTTTTGGAATACTGCTGACGTTTGCTTCCAAAAATTTGTTCGGGTTTGTGCCATATGCGTACTCTTCGGCACTGTATCTTTCATCCCACATCTGTTTTCTCCAATTGTTGCTGTTGGCACATTTGATGCCAAAAAAATATAGCTATGTATTCCACCGCAGATATGCTGGATAATACCTTTAGCTTCGGTGGATTATCCATCATATCTGTTGGACAATATCCTAGTTTTAAGGAATTAAACAGAAACTTTGCAGCTTAAGTCCGGGTTCTTGGGTGTTATCCATCGCTTCTGATAGTTAATCCTGGAAATCAGGGGTGTTATTTGTCACTTTTGCTGATAATATCCTCTCTATCGGTCTTATCCAGCATTAACCTAATGTCGCAATCTACCGCTCCGATGCAGCTTTACCGCTTGCTTGAGGCGGAGCCTTCGCATAGCAGGAACGAGTGCGATCGCCCCTCGCTGTAGGTTGGGTTGAGTCTGTCACGTCCTTGCTTGTGAGTCAGCAGGTAACGCGAAACCAAACAAATGGCGATCGCGCGTCGTGTAGCGATCGCCACGGGTAAGGGTATTCCGCTAGTTCCCTGAGTGGACAAGTCAAATAAAAAGGTTATTCCTCATCACCCCTCTGGCAACTAATACTTGTAAAATAGGTTGTACACGAACGGCAAAACCACCACCTTGTAGCTTTTGTATCCCATTGCATAGTACCTGTACCTTTCTCTTCTCCTTTAAGAAAGTCCTTTTTGTATGTTAAGGCTCGGTCATATTCTTTATATCGACAAAATCTCTCGGCTCCTATTTTTTCCGCAGCGGGATCTGTCCCATCTTCTCCTTTCAAGACCGTGCCCACTAGAATACCGTCTATCTGAGGCTTGTAAAACACCTTCTTCCCTTCATCGTCTTGAGCAATAGCTACAAAAGTCATCATCACCATCCCAGCTACTGTAGCACTAGAAAATAAAATCCAATTTCTGTTAATCATTTAAGTTCTCTCCTGAGATTTTTTGGCTTTTTCCTTCAAACTTTAATTCTAACATTAAATTAATAGTCCGGACAGTTTTTAGATAAACGCCTGAAACCGTCATTTTATCGTTGGCGATGCCTTCGGCTGGCTACCAGGGTAAGAGCGTCTCAATCATGCTTGACAAAAGGAATCCGAAGAATCTAATATCTGGTCAAGAAAACAAGAACTGATAATTTGAATCAGATAATCATTATCCATAGCTGCCCGTTTCATTTTTTGTCGAAGACTACGTTTGTAAGTATGTTCGCAGTTGAGGGCATTCAGCGCAATACGTCGCAGGACAGCCAAATTCCGGGGACTGTGGAAAGAGCGAATCCGGCAAGCATCTTCTGCAAAGGTACAATCTAAAGTCCAATGAGCCTGATTTTCAATCCCCCAATGTTTGCGGATGGCTCGACCCAAAAGTTGGGCATCACTATCTAAAGAAGTTAGATAGAATTGCACTTCCCGAGTAGTTTTGTTCCAAAGATGACGCACTCGAACCACCATGACCACACTTTTTAATCCCGCCCATAATCGCGGTTGGTAAAGCTCACCAATGACCGTAATTGGCACCGACCAAACTTGACGGATTTCTCGCCGATGATGACCGGACTCAATCCGTTGCTCATCACTGACATCAATCCCGGAAAATTGCTGTGCCGAAGCTCTCTCAAACCATTCTTTAACCTGATGATGGAGAGTGGGATGATTAGCTTTAAGTGTCAGGACATAATTTCCTTTTTTTTCAATAATCTTTTGAGCAATTTCAGTTTGAGTCCCCATAGCATCAATAGTAATGATAGAATCAGTGATGTCTAGCAACTCTAATAATGCCGGAATAGCCGTGATCTCATTCGATTTATCATCCACTTTCATTTGCGCCAAAACAAGACGTTGTTCAGAAGACCAAGCAGTAATAACATGAAGTGCCGATTTGCCTTGATTGCGGTCATAAGAACCTCTAATTGTCTTACCATCAATGGGAATAATTTCTCCTCCTGTCTTAGTGACGAGAGTTTCTACCCATCGTCCAAAGCATCGATTTAATGCTTCTGGGTCAAGGAACTCAAATACTCGACGAAAAGTGTCATCGGAAGGGATGCCATAAGGTAATGCCAAAAACTCTTCTAACAACTTTTTTTTACTAATGCCATAATTCTCGATGTCTTCCCACCCTTGCGCTCCGGCGATGATAGCGAAAATTGCGATTGCTAGGATATCGGTGAGTTGATGTTTCTTAGTTCGCTCGACTCTGGGGTCTTTAATATCTGCAAAATGTGCTAATAAACGGGCGTTGAATATCTTGAATCTCTGCTACTTCCGGGAGCGGTAGTTGAGGAAGAGAGCTTTTTTTGCCAGAGGTAGATTTAATTTCAAAACCCTGAGACATAAAATGTATTCCTAAATATTTTATTGGGTGGCATTGTTGTCATCTCACTTATTTGACTCATTGTCAAGTACAATTTATACCAAATTAGATGAGCTTACCCTGTTCACTACTACTGCTCCTGCCCATAATTCAGGACACAAAAATTTATCAATGAATACGGCTAATGCTGCTCGATCCATTAAATCATTTATTGTCATTACTACCCGCATTTGGTTGATACTAATTGCACCTATAGCTGTAATCTTTGCGACTCGATAAAATGGTTTTAATAAGGATACTCTTGTCCCCGGTTGCCAACACGGGCATGAGTTCTGGTCAAACGAGCGTAGAATCCCAGTTTCATCCAAAAATACCAGGTTGTCTGGCTCAATATGTTTGAGCGTTTCCCAATATTCTACTCTTAATTTCTGGACTATTTCTGTTGCGCCTTGGCTACTATACAAGGTTTTTTTTACGATTTAATCCTAACTTTTGCAAATACCGACACATGGCCGTTCTGCTCACCCAATTTCCAGTCTGATGAGCAAATAATTCACACAACTCTACCCAAGTGGCATCTGGATGCTCTGCCACCAGTGCTTTGACGAATGGTTCGGCATTTGTCAGATGAGTCAATTGCGGTTGGCCTCTCTGTTTCGGCTGTAAATTACCCTCGGTTGTTTGAAGATTCACCAGTTTTTGGACTAAACTTTTACTGACCCCAAATCTAGTAGCTACTTTCCTCGCTTGACATCTTTTTTGCCAAATGAGCCTTCACTATTTTTTGCCGGAGATCGAGAGAATACGCTTGCATTAGGTTTGACTACAACAATGATATTTTAGTGTACCTCATGACAGCGGAAACCGCTGTATCTCACATCTTGCACCCTTCTCAATAACACGCTTTCGGGCCTGTTCCACAAAGAAGGAATTTTATTGTGGAACAACCTTTATGGGCCGTTCCCAAATAGGTAATTGAGAAGGGGGCAACATCTCATTTATATTGGATTTTTACCCAAATTAAATAACCTTATGTTCTTCGCTAGCTTTTTACGAATTTATAAGTGCGATAGTTTGCCGAGTCTCGCTCGATCGCCTCGCAGCATCTGCCACCTTCAAAGCGTACAAGCTACTAGCCTTATCCACGTACAAAGGCGTACCGTTTGACAAATATTCCAACACCATATCGGTGTCTTTGGCAAACAAACCACGTCGCGTTCCTACTTTGAGGTTGCGCCGATTTTCTCCCTGAATTAATTGACCGGATTCGGGAGTAAAAACCAGCGTTCCTGCTTCTCCGTAGATGGTGAAAATGTTTTCAGACTGCCAAAAAGTCTCTCCTTTTCCATAAACAGCTTCAGCGACAAGGCCATTGGCAAAGCGCAACTGTGCATTGCACAAACAAGCTTTGTAGAAATCCGGCTGACTGTCCCAAAATTGAGCTTGACAGTTAACGCTTGCCACTTCCCCGAACAAATCAGTAAATCGGTGCAGTCGCGAAATTGCACCCACTAACGGAAATCCAAAGAGGGAATGTTGATAAGTCCACCGCTGCGGCGCTGGATGTTGAGGAGTAATAGTAATGTAGCGGGCGTAAAAAACTTTACCGACTAATGGCAAAGATTCTTTGATTGCTTGGTGCAAACCGCCTAACAGTTCGATGTGTTCGATGTGGAGGAGTTTTTGCTTTTGGGCGGCAAGTTCGATCGCCCTTTCGGCTTCAGATACGTCTAAAGATAGAGGATATTCCACCACAACGTGCTTGTCATTTTCGAGCGCGGCCAGGACGATCGCCCCGTGATCCTGGTTCACCGTACAGACAATCACCAAATCCAAATCGTCTCTTTCTACTAGCTTGCGCCAGGAAACCGCAGCTTCTGCCCCGAACCCTTGACAAAATTCTGCGGTTTTATCCGGGGAGTGGCCCGCAACTGCTACCAAGTTCGATCGCCCATCAGCTTGAATTGTCTCAGCCCTCAACTTAGCCGCAAAACCAGTACCCACAATCCCCACGCGAATTGGAGAATTAACCGAAAAACCAAAGCGAGTATCAATATTAGTCATGGGATTTGAGATTTAAGATTTTAGATAGTTAAAGACTTGCGGTGCAGGGCTTTAGGGTTCTATCGCCCCGATTTTAAGCTGTGGTTGTGGTGCGATTTATTCGATCGAGCCCTCAACACCCAAGTCTTGATGCGATCTAACTATACATTTCAACGCCGGCAGGGACTTGCCTTGCAGCCAGTCTTGCTGAAACTCGATCGACACACCGCATACCAACAACCCTGTTTTTGTGCTGTAGGGCTCAAAACAGGATTTTTCCTAGAAACCGGATTATTTAGCGCAAGTCTTGCGGCAACAGTATCACAAGGCTGAACCCAACATAGGTATAAGTAATAAAGATGAAATTAGAAAAAGTTATAACTAATCCCATTCAAATTTTTTGTAAATAAGTGTTGCAACCTTGCTTCTTTCCCCTACTATCATAGAGGGAACAAACCTAAGAGCTAACCTCAAAGCTAATAGAGCCTTGAAGGTTGCATTAGGAAAAATTATCAATCTTGTTGAATTTTTGAGAGGATTTAGTGCATGGCAACTTACAAAGTTACCCTCATCAGCGAAGCCGAAGGAATTAACCAGACCATTGACGTTGATGACGATACTTACATTCTTGATGCTGCAGAAGAAGCAGGACTCGACCTTCCCTACTCTTGCCGCGCTGGAGCTTGCTCCACCTGCGCCGGCAAAATCACAGCAGGCAAAGTTGACCAATCCGACCAATCTTTCTTAGATGACGACCAACTCGAGGCCGGATTTGTCCTCACCTGCGTCGCCTATCCCCAGTCTGACTGTACGATCGAAACTCACAAAGAAGAAGAGCTGTACTAAAAAAGGACGCTCCGCGCGATACCTTAAGAAACCTGGTTTCTCGTTTCCAGGGTTAAGCTGAAATACGGCAATTATGTTAAGAAACCGGGTTTCTGTGTCTAAGACTGAAACAATCCCCCAGGAGCAATTACTAGGATGATATTTTCCTAGACTTTTACTTAATACTCATGACAATTGGTGTAGACTGAAGTAGCCTGCATAACACCATCAGTAATGATGACTTGGACTTTCTCTCACTTCTCTCAAGCTTTGGCGTGAGAGCATCTCTGTAATCCTTGCGGTTCGAGGTTGGTCAAAACCAGTGAAGAATACACCTCCTTGATTTGTGCAAAATACGGTTAGAGCCATAAAAGTTAGGTGGATCTAAACTTTTTAAAGGCCCCAACTGTGGTTAGAAAACACCCCGTTTGAGTAGCGCTTTAGGGATTTTCCTTAAAGCTTTGTGGGATACCACCATACTCTGGGACCTGTCTGACGAGTGTGCTATATTTGGATTCTCTCAGGTTGTCGGAGATTGTCTGGATTAAAAGTATCAGTCTGTCACTCCCAGCTAGAAATTCGTAACTCTTTGAGCAGATAGCTGACCAAATAATTTTAGATTTTAGATGGCAGATTTTAGATTAACTGTGAAACCAATCTAGAATCCCAAGTCTAAAATCTAAAATTTTTACGACTGATATTTAGTCTCGCGTTGCGCGGACTTTTTTTGTGTATTGCCGATGATTTAAATCGCCGACTTGAGTATGTATAAGTAATCAAGATGAAATTAGAAAAAGTTATAACTAATCCCATTCAAATTTTTTGTAAATGAGTGTGTCAACATCCCTTCTATCCCCTACTATCATAGAGGGAACGAACCTAATACCTAACCTCAAAGCTAATAGAGCCTTGAAGGTTGCATTAGGAAAAATTATCAATCTTGTTGAATTTTTGAGAGGATTTAGTGCATGGCAACTTACAAAGTTACCCTCATCAGCGAAGCCGAAGGAATTAACCAGACCATTGACGTTGATGACGATACTTACATTCTTGATGCTGCAGAAGAAGCAGGACTCGACCTCCCCTACTCTTGCCGCGCTGGAGCTTGCTCCACCTGCGCCGGCAAAATCACCAAAGGCGAAATTGACCAATCCGACCAATCTTTCTTGGACGACGACCAAATCGAGGCCGGATTTGTCCTCACCTGCGTCGCCTATCCCAAGTCTGACTGTACGATCGAAACTCACCAAGAAGAATCGCTCTACTAAGAAAGGACGCTCTGCGTGATACCCTAAGAAACCCGGTTTCTGGTTTCCCAAATTAAGCGGAAATAGCGCAATTACTTTATGAAACCGGGTTTCTGTGTCTAACACTGCAACAAAACCGCCAGCAGTCTGCCACTCCCAGCTAGGAATTCCTAGCTGTTTGAGCAGATAGCTGACCAAATAATTTTAGATTTTAGATGGCCGATTTTAGATTAACTGTGAAACCAATCTAGAATCCAAAGTCTAAAATCTAAAAGTTTAACGGCTGATATTTAGTCCGCAAAGGCGGGCTTTGTTTGTGTAGTGGCGATGATTTAAATCGCCGAGTCTTAGGCCGACTTCGATCGACTATTCGCGCCAAAATGTAATGTTATCGCTGAGCGGTACAACTTGAGCGCCGGGAAAATAAAAGCCCAGAATTTGAGATCCATTCCAGCCCAAATTAGCCAAATTGTAAGAACCAGTCTGACTCATTCCCACCCCGTGCCCGAAACCGCCTCCGACAAAAGCATAACCATTGAGAGTTTTGTCTGGATTGTAAATTGGTTCTAGGTAAAAAAGCGTGCTAATCGGCGGGTAAAAAGCATTGCGAATCTCGTCTTTGTCGATATCAATCGGGCCCAAGTCAGTTTGAACCTTCATTTTCAAAACTCGACCTGCGGGCGACCTTTCCACCACTTCCACCTGAGTGACAGTTTTCAAATTAGCCAGCGGGTGCTGTTTCTTCTGAAGATACTGTTTGAGAAATCCACCAATCGCTGTCAAAGAAGCTGGTTCGCGCCACCGAAAAGTGTCTTCTTTTTCCTCATTAAACCCTTTTTCCAAACTGATAAAGCGGCGGAAATTGTTTTCGTCAGACAAACTCTGCTTGGACAAATCCCAGACATTATTAGGCGAATCGACGATCGATCGCAAATATGGACGTTCCGCGCCCTGCCACACATCGTTAAAAGAGGCTGTCACGCCGCCGCTAGAGGCGGAATAAAGCGCGTCTACTAGCTGATTTTCGTAAGTTAGCACCAAACCGCTCGTTTGGGCGATCGCCTTATCACTTTGCGGGTAAACCTCCGTCAAACCCTTATAAACTTGACAGTTAACATCAGCGCACAACTCATAATTATCCACAGCAAACCGGCGCAGATTTCTCAGGGCGTAGGTTCTCGCTAAAATAGTTTGAGCGACAATCGCAGCGTAAGGCGCAAAAGCCCCAATTTCGTGAGGAACAACACCCCGCAAATAAGTTTCCGTCAGCACTTTATTTACCAAAGTATAAGTGCCGTAAGCATTTTTTTGCAGGTGCAAACTGCCGCCATAACGGTGAGTTTGTTGAATTGCTTTTTCGGGTTCAATAGCTGTCGCCTCTTGGGTGGTTTGTTCCAATACCTCAATCACATTTTTCCCCGCCGTGACATCCAACTCATTGCGGTTGAAACGAAAGCCGTTTAAAACCCAAAATGCCTGGGGTATTTGTTTTAAAACTTTGGAATCCAAAAAAGCTGTTGTGTTCCCTTGAGCTTGCAAACTTTGCAACAGCCAGCGCCGCACCAAAGGAGAGTTGTAAGTATCTCTTTTCGCCCAAACTTGCCAGCGAAAAGGTTGAGCAATTTCTACATCAATTCCCTGGGCGCGCCACTGATTGGCGCTATCTTCTGCACTCTCGAAACTGCGGTGGGAGCTCAGAACAACTCGTTCTTCTACTAATGGCGCTTCCAGCGGTTTCGGGGCTATTTCTAACTTGATGCTGGCAGCAGTTTTGGTTTCTATGCCTTGAGGAGTTTTGTAACTCAATGTTAAGCTGTCGCCCGGTAATGCTTTCAGCGTTAGTTTGTCGGTTGCTTTGGTGCCAAACCGCTGCACCACGCCGATTTTGATGGGTCTATTTTGGGGAGTTTGGGCGTATCCCGCAGCGCTGAAAAGAGGCAACAGGCACAATGCGGTGAAAACAGTCCTAGATATGCAGCTAAACCATTTGTAATTGGGAGTTGGAGGTGCTTGAGCGGACACAGTTATCTATCTCCCGATAGTTGAAATTTGGGGATTTTTGATTGTACGTTAGCACATTTGGCGGCTGCTATAGGGGAATTGCGGAAGATAGGCCAATACGCTTGAGCTAGCCGTAGGGTGTGTCGCCTGCGATAAATCCCTAAAAAAAAGCGACAATCTCGCAGCGACGCACCTTGCAAAATAGTTGTGCTCTCAGAAACCGGGTTTCTTCGTAGATTTCTGGCTACTAAACACAAAATTTCGTAGAAACCCGGTTTCTAGCCTCCCATGAAAATAGTTGTGTCTTCAGAAACCGGGTTTCCTCGTAGATTTCTCGCTACTAAACGCAAAATTTCGTAGAAACCCGGTTTCTAGCCTCCCACGAGAAGCCCTGAAACTATCCAACCTTTAGGAACTGGTTTTTCACATACTCCATCAATACAGGCTGGAGTGTGAAAAGCGTTTTCTCACCTTGTTTCACTTTTTCAATTAATAAACGCCGTCCCAAGGATTGCACAGCTTGTAATAAGGCTGATGGGGATAATTCGAGATTGGCTGAAATTTTTGATATTTCAACTGGTTCGACTTCACTAGCTAACCAGGATATCACTTGTTTTTCTGAGTCAAATAGGCGATCGCACTGCTGGTGCAGCAGAGATTCTAAATCACCTAAAAATAGGGTATCATAGGACAGGAATTCGGAAACGCTGCCGCCGAATAAATCTTGAATCATAGTTGCAACTATATTTAACCATAAGGGATTGCCTCGGTAAAGGTCAATCAGTTGTGACCATTTCTCCTCTTCTGCTAATCTTTTTTCTCTGAATATTTCCCCTGCTTCCGGGCCCAAACCGTTGAGTTGCAGCGATTTACATGGGCGGTTTTCGCCTTCTAGGGGGGCAATTTCTCTGGGTTTTTCCCAACTGAGTAAAATTAGGCAACTGTTGTGGGATGATTCGGCTAGTTGTTTGAAGAATATGCCGTAATTTTCATAGCCTGGTTGGTAGTGGCCTGCGAGTTGTCGAGGAGTGAAAATCGTTTGTACGTCATCGAGGATTAGGAGACAGCGGGATGAACGCAAATGCTCAAGTAGGGGCAATCCCCCTGTGGTTGCCCTTTCTTCGGCGGCGGGGGCGGGCACGGGGGCACCGCCCCTACAAAGGAATTGAATTAGGTTTGTTTGCAGGGTTTGCAGGGGTGGATAATTGCGGAGGCTGCGGTAAATAATATAATCGAATTCGTGTTTAATTTCTGGGATTAGTTGGAGAGTTAGGGCGGTTTTGCCAATGCCGGATAAGCCGTATATGGTGATGAGGCGGGTGCGGTTTTCCAAAATCCACTGTTTGAGGGTGGTGAGTTCGGATGTGCGGTTATAGAATAGGTTGGGTTCTGGCGCGTCGCCTAAGTCCAATCGCTGTTTGGGCTGAGTTTTCCTAGAGGTTTCCTGATTTTGCTTTTCTATGTTTGGGGTTTCTAAGGATTCAGGATTGTTTCCACATACCTTGAACTTGCCAACTTGTGCATTGTCGCCAAAATGTGATGAAACTATGGACAATTGCCATCGTTCCACTGTGTATCGAAAATTAGATTGATTGATATCTTCGCCTAATGTTTCTGATAAAAGCTTCCATAATTTTGATGCCACCTTTTTGACATGAGCTTCGCTACGGTAGCAAGTTTTGGCAATTTCCGGGTATTTCTGACGTTGCCAAGTACCGCGCAAGATACCTTCTTGTAAATGATTGAGGTGTTTTCCGGTCTTAGCGAATACGATGTCGTCAGCCAGTTTTAAGACTTCTTGAACATCCATAGGTCGAGTCGGGGTTGTGATTTTGCCTATTTTATCCTACTGTTTGATACTTTGGCAACTAAATCCTACTTTATTCAATATAGTTTACGGAAAAAATGGCTACTAAATCCGGCTCTTTGCTAATGACGATAATGAAATGAGATGATATTCTATAACTAACTATTAAAAACCGCCAGAAAAATTACCCTAAAGCTTACTTTTTTAACTTACCAGGAGTAACAACAGTAATATGGGAAAACAATATGGGAAAACTTAAGTCATCGTCCGAAGATTCTAATGAGACTATTTCAAAAGTTCTTTCTGGAATCTGGAAGGTAGTTTTGTTTATAGTAAAGTGGTCATTTATAATCGCGTTTTGGGTATTCTGTGGAGTCTTTGTACTTTTTTTGTCAGGACTTGGGGTTAAACTTCCAGACTTTAATTTTGATCGAAGACCAGGACAAAACGGAAAATTTGATCCGGATAAATATAAAAACCAATTCAGAAATCTTACACTTCAAGAACTGCTCAATGAATTTGGCGAACAATTGGAGCAACTGGAACAACGAGGTCAATTGAAATCTAAACAGCAAGAAGTTGTCCGTAAGATTCGTAAATTTGACCGTTCAAAGTATGACAAGCGTATCCGAAATCTTTTTAATGATAATGAGATAGAGGAACTTTTACTGTTGATTTTGGCGTTACTTGGAGTAGAGGTGGCTTAATGTCAGCAAAAAAATACTTTGAGAAGATCACGATTAAATCTCACTCGCCACTGGTGAAGTATTTAAATATTCAGCCAGGAGATTATTGGGGGCAGTTTGATCCGTCAGTGGGAAAGCTGCTTCTAAAAAATAAAAAGGCAACGAAGAATGGCGAAATCCTTGAGCTAAATGTTACGCTAGAACAGCTACTAGCTATACTTACGATGGCTGCACGAGTTCAATCAGACAAATTTACTCCACAAGATATAGCAACTATGACTGAAGTCGCTAGAAAATCTACGTTTTCTAGTAAACAAAAAGGATTTATCGCGCACCACGTTATACCAATTGACGTATGGAAACATAGTAATTTGACACTTTGTGCAAGAAGAAGATGCGGTTTTGATGAAAACAAACCCATTAACCGTTTGCTCGTGCCAGTTCACTTCCATAAAGGGAGTCATCCAGATTACTCCAACTTGGTACTGGACATTCTTGAAGAGGAATGGTATGACAAGATTGTGGGAAATGGTTTAGAATATGATTGTGAGGCTATTAAAGAGCTTTTGAACGACGTTATTGCTTATCTCAAAGAGAAAATAAATGAATGGATAGCAACCGGGATTTGCTCAATCAATGATGTGTAATTTAAAAGGTTGAGCGATCGCCCTTCATCTGCCAACTTGTGAAAAGGGCGATCGCCCTTTCAACATCAACTATTCAAACTAACTCTGACCCTCTCAGCCGCCCTTCTACGGGTTCATACTCATCCTCTAAAAGCCAATACTGCGCCTCATCATAACTCTGACTAGAAAACACAACTTTATAACCCTCCGCCGGATCGTATATCCGACAATTTCCCTCAGCGTCACTTAGTAACAAAAGCAGATAAGGCGGTGAAATATTTGGATCGATCCATACCTCTGTAAATTCCCAGTTATTCTTCACTTGGTCGGCTTCGAGGTGTAACGTGGTATCGGTTTTCTGCATCAACTTTTATCTCTCCATAATAAAGTAAAAGACGGCTACCATCCGGGTCAACTCTATAACCAATTGATTCAACAAAAAACATACCATAACGATCGTAGCCCCGAATCGTACCTGTAAAGTCTCCATCTTCTATTATGGCTTGAGCTACCTGATTCATAGTAGCCTCATCGTTAAAAATATGAGCAGCACGTCCTTTATTAAGCAGTCTTCTCATTTGTGGCGTGTCTGGGAAGTGTTTAGCAATGTGCCTGCTGTTAAGGGTGATTTGGCGATTAATTCCACTCATTAATTAATTGCTAAGCTGTTGTGCATTTAAATTGAATGTCAAAAAATAATCTAAGTCTTGTGGGGTGGGCCTAAGAGCCCGCCCTGAATATGCAATTTAAATGCGTGACAGCTTAAGCATACAAGTATCATTAAATCACGCGATCGCCCTTAAATCCCAATTTGTCAAAAAGTGCGATCGCCCCTGGCCTGTGTTTTTCAAAAAAGCACTGCTTACTGATAAAGATTATGATTCGGATCTAACCAAACAATATAAAATACATCCTCAATAAAAAAACCCTGCACTCGACCGTGTTCGTTCGTTGAAAGAGAAAACTGATAAGGAATCGTTACTAATTCTTTTTCGTTCGGAATCCCAAACCCATTGGGTTCAGTTGTTTCTCGCCACTTAATCGGATGACAGCGAAGAGATTGACTGCGATTCATCTCGATCTCTTGTGCGGTTAATGTGGATAAATCGCGCAGTCTTTCCAAAAAAGCGGTAAAATAATTCGGAGCGCGATCGCGAATTGAGAATTTTTCATTCTGAGTTAGCTATTTGGTAAGGTGCGTCGCTATTAGATTGTCGCTATTAGTTGAGGGATTGTCGATCGCGACACACCCTACAACTTAATTTTGGGTAATTGAACGGAAACGATATCAATTACTTGCTTGCTGTTTCCAATATTGGTAGGCGGCATAGGCCAAGGTGACAACGCCGGTGACGATCGCAGATTCATCGACCTCAAATTGCGGGTGATGGAGGGGATAGTTCGGTTTGTCAGTCAGTCCCACTCCTAAGCGAAACATGGTTCCCGGTGCGTGTTCTAAGTACATCGAAAAATCTTCCGCGCCGAGGGATGGTTCTGGTAAAATCTGGACGCGCGATCGACCTAAAGCTTCTAAAGCAGCAGTTTCGACTAATTGCGTGAGTTTTGGGTCGTTTTGGACTCCCGGCACGCCGCGCTTGTAGGTGAGTTCGTACTTAGCGCCGTAAGTCCCGCAAACGCTAGAAACAATTTGTTCGATCCAAGCCGGCAGGTTTTCGTGGGTTTCCGGATGTAGCGATCGCACGGTTCCCAATAATTTTACTCGATCGGCAATCACGTTCGGCGCTCGTCCGCCGTTAATTTGCCCGATCGTCAAAACCAGTGGCCTCAAAGGATTTTGCGTGCGGCTAATTGCCTGCTGCAAGGTGGTAATTATCTGAGAAGCAATCCAAATTGCGTCGATCGCCTCGTGGGGACGCGCACCGTGGCCGGATTCGCCCATCACAATCAATTCTATGTCATCTGCCGCCGCCGTCAGTGCCCCGTGGCGGATACCGACGCAACCGCCGGGAATCGTCGGGAAAACGTGCACTCCGAGGATGCCGTCAACATCTTGCATCGCCCCATCTTTAATCATCCATTGAGCACCTTGGGCTATCTCTTCCGCCGGCTGAAACAAGAAGCGGACGTGACCGGGCAATTTTTCCCCTAGCTGAGACAATATCATGGCTGCGCCCAAACCGACGGTGGTGTGGATGTCGTGGCCGCAGGCGTGCATGACTCCCTCGTTGCGGGAGGCAAATTCTAAGTTTGTGCGTTCTTGAATCGGCAAAGCGTCCATATCGGTGCGAATTGCCAGCCAGCGGGACTCGCTGCTGTTGCCTTTGAGTTCGCCGAGCACTCCTGTTTTGCCGATTCCTTCGATGGCGTGAACTCCGCTGGAAGCGAGAACTCCGGCTACGTAGGCGGCGGTTTGATATTCTTGACCGCTGAGTTCGGGGTGGGAGTGGATGTGGCGGCGAATTTCGATTAAGCGGGGTGCTAGGGTGGCGGCTAATTCTTGGATGCGGGGAAGCATGAATTTAGTTGGGGAGTGCGGTACAAGTTGTAGTCAACTAGGTTAACGCATATGTTTGGGGGTGAACAGGGTTATAAGGCGCAAATGTGCGATCGGGCTTTTGGATGGCAATGCTATTTCGTTTGTGAATAGGATTTTTTTTTTACCGCAGAGGGCGCAGAGGACGCAGAGAAAAGAGAGAAAAGAGAGTTAGGTTGAAACCAGGAATAAACGTCTAGATTCTAGGTTCAAAGGCTGATTTTTAGTTGATAATATCATGTCCGGTGTGCGATTCGTTTAACCTAAATGGGTAGGTTCTCCTATCCAGGGACGGTTAGCCTGACTCCGAGGAGTTAGTGAT
>NZ_JAUBTL010000101.1:0-16716 GCF_036702475.1 Microcoleus sp. D2_18a_B4 | reverse complement strand
CCGTCCAAAAAGGACGGGCGGGACGCCCATCCCACAATAACAATTAAAATTGTAAGTTATTTAATTCGCGATCCTAACTTTGGGCGTTTTGATTTTGAAACCAAACTCCCCCAAGCAGTTTTTATTGCTTTAAGTTTGAAAATCCGAACGTGAAATAGCCGTTTTCGGCTTTTTATCCGGCTCAGATTTAACACACCTTGACAGCGCTAGCGCTCAGCACCCTACGGTTAGACTTTTTGGATGACATTGTGTAAGGTGTTACGCACTTAATTTTTTGGCCCCAATGCTCGCTACAAGGACTCTAGGCTGCAAAATCTTAAATTTAGATGGGTGTCAAGCTTATCTTTAATAGGGCAGTGCTGGGTAATATATACTTGGATGCGGACCTGCTAACCTGAAATTTTTAATTTTAGATATCAAAGAACTGACTGATGGATTTAGACCAACAGATTCAAGCATTGATCGAAAAAGCTCCGCCCGACGGTTCGACGCCACAAATCTTAAAGGCGATCGCCCCGGCCCTGGTGTTAATTGCCCAACAGCTACAGCACCTCGAATACTCGATCCTGCAAGCGGTAGACCAAAGTTGGGCGATCGTGGTTTTGAGCAACCTCAAGCAACCGGGACGGGAGAAGAAAGTGATTTATGCTTGGACAAGTATTAAAGATGCGTCGCAGGCTGCGGCTGCTGGGGGCGATCGCCTCAGACCGGTACTTTTGCCTGTCACCCACATTTTATTTCAGATGATAGCTCTTGAAGGTCTTGACAGCATTGTTTTTTTTGAAAGTCCCGGAAATCAGGAAGTCGGGACGGAAATCCCTCGCGAGCAAATACAGAGTTTAATTAACGTTTACTTGCAACAGTATCGATCGGCTCCACCGCCGGATATTGCCTAAACAACTCAATTTTTTATTAATTGGTAACAGGGCATTAGGCATTGGGAATTCCCCATTACCAATTCCCCATTACCAATAAAGTGTAACTTTTTAACCTCTAATAAAGCCTACTCAAAACGTATTCAGCCAAATCAATCAAAGCTTGACGGGACTCTGAATGGGGCAGCGCAGCTAAGTATTCGACGGCTTTCTCTGCGTGATTTGTGGCTAGTTCTCGCGATCGCTCTATGCCTCTAGAATCTTCTACCAGTGCCAGGGCCTGCTCTAGATCTCCTTCTTGGGCAAATTCGCGTTCTATGAGAACTTCCAAGTAAGGTTTTTCTTCTAGGGCAAATAGTGCGGGTGCTGTCAGATTACCGCTTCTGAGATCCGAGCCTGCAGGTTTCCCCAAAGTTTCCGTGGAAGCGGTGAAATCTAATATATCATCTACTATTTGGAAGGCCAAACCAATGTTCCGACCGTAGTTGTACAAATCGTCTGCTATTTCCGCTGAAACCTCGCTCAAACAGCCCGCTGCTTTGGAACTGTTGGCAATTAAAGACGCTGTTTTGTAATAACTTTTTTCGAGGTACGCTTCGATCGACAAGCTGGTGTCAAATCCATTGAGTCCCTGTTGAATTTCCCCCTCAGCTAAATCCATAATCACTTCTGAAAGCAGTTTGACTACGGGCAGGTTGTCGAGATTTGCCAAATGCCAGGAAGATTGAGCAAACAGAAAGTCTCCCGCCAATACTGCCACTCGGTTGTTAAACCGACTGTGAACCGTCGGCACTCCCCGCCGCAGATCCGACTCGTCCACCACGTCGTCGTGCACGAGACTAGCTGTGTGGATCATTTCCGTGATTTCAGCGAGGCGGCGGTGTTTTTCCGTGATTTCCCGATCGGGCATAGTCGCCTTGGCCATCAACAGAACGATTGCGGGTCTCACTCGTTTTCCCTTTGTGCCGAATAAGTATTCTGCAGCCGCGTACAAGATGGGATGACGGGCACCCACTAACTGTTTTAAGTTTTCTGTCAACAGTCGCAGGTCTTCTTCAACCGAGGAAAATAGGAGAGTGCTAGAGATCATGGATACGCCGACTCAAGCCGTAAAGTAACAAAATTTTACAAATCATATCTTTATTTTAAGGTAATTCTCTGCAATAGAAAAGAAAAATCTAGGCGATCGGCAGTTATTTGTCATCGGCCGCCCGATGGGAGTCACCCGCCTGCCAGAGGCGAGTAGCCGGCTGCCAGAGGGGTTGCCCCTATTGTATCGAATTGTTAAGGACACTGCCAAAAAATCTCTAAATCCCAGAAACCCTGTGTTATTATGGGTATTAAGGATTTAAACAATTCTATACATTAAGTACAGCCAGACTGGCAGGTAGCTTTTAGGTGCCTGTAAAAGTTTCGTAGAGCCAGCCTTGTTAGTCGATCGCAGCCAAAATTTCTGGGACAGATTTTTAGTTCCTCGCGACTAAAAGTTTTCAGAAGTTAAGAGTAGCGCATCTTATGTGCACGGTAGCTCCAAGCAGCTACAGTGGATGTTTTTAGGCTGTCTAAGAATCTGTAAAGCAGTAAATCATTATTGATGACCGGGAACGCCTAAATGTTCCCGCAGGCTTGATATGGAAAAACAGCCTTCAGAACCAAGGCATGGTCTTGCGTGCTGACTTAATGTAGTAGGTCTTGAACTTGTCCTCCTCCTCTTCGTCCTTGACTTTTGGTTCTAATTATGATTTATCGCGATATTCCTCTAATTATTCCCATTCTGGCCGCCGGCTATGTAATGACTATTTATGTAGTGCTGATGTTGGCCGAACGCAGCGCTAAAATAACTCGATTAGGCGAGTAGTGCACTGCTGGGCAGCCGAAGTCGGCAGCAGCGCCCTCGCTTCACCGTTGAGAATTCGGAATCCTCAATAATAACCCTGCCTTGAATGCTTGCGCGCAAAGGCAGGGTTATTATTTACAATTTCGGGCACCGTGATTTTCTGGGCTGCTAGTTACTGCAACCGGTAGCTACAGTTATCGATGTTCAATGCCAACAGCCTCTGAGGCAGGATATTATATTTAGTAGCAGCTTGTATCGCTCACAGCAAGTTTCATGTCAGGGAAACCCTGCCAATATTCCGATAAAGCTATTAAATTACTCTCAAAAACGCTGAGTTTGAAGTTGTCGGTTATTGTGCCAAAAATCTCAATATTCCTATTGGGTAGGTCAAAAACTTACAGAAATAAAACGCGAAATTTCTGAATCTAGCAACCTGCTTGCTCAACTGAAGGAATCCATAAACTTGCACTGCAATCAAATATTTCATCAAAGGGTGCTTAACTTGCTGAGTCAATCGATTTTAGATTTTAGATTTTAGATTAAAGAATTGAAGCCTTGACCCCACGGATAAATTCGGGGGGCAAGTTTCAGGGGATACAGGTTTTTTATTTCTGGGTCCTGAGTCTGCTTTCGGAATGAATCCGGGGGCTTGTATCCTGGATGCTTTCGGTCAGGCAGATAGTCTCTGCCATTTATTCACAGCTTGCCAAAAAGAGCATCTCCTACACATAGAGCCGCAAAAGTTATTTTTGATGAAAAATAAATATTTTCGCTCTAACTGTAGGGAAGAAAAGTAATTGCCAATATTACTGACAGCCTTAAAACTCTATTAAGTTTTGATTAAAAGAACTAAAACACAGAGTAGAAGTTGTCAGAAATTATCAAGCTCCACTGCCTAAATTGTTGTCTGAGGCAGACGAACTCAAACAAGTTTGGGTAAATCTGATGCACAATGGTTTACAAGCGATAGAGAATTGCCGAGTTTTAAAAGTAGAAGTGAGAGCAGAAAATCCGAGCCTGCTCGTCAGTGCCAACTGAATTACCCGGAAATTTGACCACGAATATGTGAGCCGTTATTTACCAGAAAACCCGCCGACGAAGGCAGCGGCTGGGGACGGGAGATTGTTAAAAAAAGTGTGGAAAAACATTCGGGTAAAATAGAAGTAACATCAGTTATCGGTCAAAGGACGTGTATTGTGTCAATTCCGATCGCCGTTGAGCGCGATCGCACTAAAAATCATACCAATGCGCGACTAAATAAAAATGCAAATCTAGACCGATGTCAAACCTGGATTGCGGTCAGCGTACCGCGACTGTAAAATCGGAAATCTAAAATGGTATTAAGTGCCGGTTCCGCCTGCATCTATCCCCCTTGATTTGCCCATGTCAACAACAGTTTCTGATACCCAAAGCTTGCTAGAACAGGCGATCGACCCCAAACCGCCGGTGCTGCCTCCAGACACACCCTTGAAAGTCGCAATTGGTGCCATGACTCAGGCGAATGCCAGTTGCATTTTAATCGCGTTTGAGCAGCAATTGCTCGGAATTTTTACAGAACGCGATGTTGTGAAAATAACTGCTAGCGAAATACCGCTAGCAGGGGTGGCAATTTCTGAGGTGATGACTGAAAACCCGATCGCCCTGAACCTCGATCAAGCGGGGAATATCTTCAAGGTATTGAGCATATTGCGATCGAAAAGAATCCGTCATTTACCCCTCACAGACGAAGGTGGCAACTTGCTAGGCGCTATCACTTGCGAAAGCATCCGTCAAATCCTCAAACCGGCAGACTGGCTGAAAATGTGGCGCGCCGAAGAAATTATGACTACAGAAGTAATAGTTACCTCAAGCAGCGCCTCAGTTTTAGAAGTCGCAAAACAGATGAGAACCCAGCGGAAAAGCTGCATAGTCATTACTGACAGCGACAACAAAAATCAGAAACCTGTGGGCATAATTACAGAACGCGACATTGTTAAATTCCAAGCTTCTGGACTAGATTTCGCCAGCACTCCCGTCACCGCCGCGATGAGTTTTCCGCTGATACCGTTGCAGGTAAAAGCCACCTTGTGGCAGGCTCACCAGTTAATGCAGCAGCACCGCATCCGGCGCTTGGTGGTGGTGGACGAGGAAGGATATTTAGCCGGAATTGTGACTGAAATTAGCCTGCTGCAGGCCTTAGATCCGGTAGAAATGCACGCAAATGTCGAGCTTTTGCAGGAAACAGTTGCCGACAAAATTCAGGAGTTGAACAAAATGAACGAGGAATTGCAAAAAGAAGCGTTGCGGAGAACAGAAGTCGAGGAAAAATTGCGGCTTTTAAATGATAATTTGGAAGAACAAATCAAACAGCGAACTTTAGAAATAATTAATGCCAACAATCAGTTAAAAAAGGAAATAGAAGACCGCACCACCGCTGAATCTGAAGTTCGCCGCCTCAACACCGAACTCGAACAGCGAGTGCTAGACCGCACGGTTCAACTAGCAGCCAGTAACGAAGAATTGCAGCAAGAAATTAGCAGTCGAAAATTGCTCGAAGAAAAATTGCACTTTTCGGAAAGGAAAGTCCGCGCCGTTTTTGAAGCGATGACAGACATCGTTCTAGTGCTAGACAGTCAGCGGAACATAGAAGTTTTACCAACGAATGTGGCAGCGGCTTCTGAGCCTGATTGCGATATAGTCAGCTTGACCATCGAACATTTTTTTGACGACGACAACCCGGATGATTGGTGGGTGTTAGTTCAGCAAGTGTTAGAAACACAACAAACACTCAATTTTGACTACAGCTTAACAGTTTGTGGTCGAGAAATTTGGTTTTCCGCCTGCATTTCCCTGTTCTCAAAAGATGCAGTCATTTGGGTTGCCCGCAACATCAACGCCCGCAAAATAGCCGAGTCAGCGCTGTGCCAAAAAAATGCAGAATTATCTCATACCTTAGAAGAACTGAAGCGGACTCAAAAAGAACTGATTCAATCAGAAAAAATGGCAGCCCTCGGACAGTTAATTGCCGGAGTTGCTCATGAAATCAATTCTCCTTTAGGGGCGATTCGCTCTTCTGTGCAGAACCTCGCCGACTTCTGGACGGAACAATTGCAGCAGTTGCCGATATTTTTTCAACAACTATCCCCGGAACGGCGGCAGGATTTCTTTGCTTTGCTACACAACTCCAGCCAAGAAACAGATACATTATCTAGTAAAGAAAAACGTCAGTTAAAAAAACTTTTGCAGGGGCAATTAGAATCAGAAAACATTGACGACGCCGCCAGTCTTGCCTGTACTTTATTAGATATCGGCATCTGCAATAATGTAGAACGTTTTTTGCCTTTGTTGAAAGACAGCCAAAGTCGAAATATTGTAGAAACAGCCTACCAATTTGCTACGGTACAAAAAAGCACTAAAAATATTGCTACTGCCACAGATAGGGCAGCCAAAATCGTTTTTGCTTTGAAAAGCTACTCTCGTTACGACCAGTCGGGCTCCAAGGTTCTCGCTAATATTACCGACGGTATTGATACTGTTTTAACCCTTTACCACTACCAAATCAAACACGGTGTGGAAGTAGTCAGAAACTATGGTACTAATTTGCCCTCTGTGCTATGCTATCCTGATGAACTCAACCAAGTTTGGACAAATTTGGTTCACAATGCTTTACAAGCGATGGGCAACAAAGGAGTGTTAAAAATTGATGTCAAACACGAAGCGAACGCAATATCAGTCAGTATTACCGACAGTGGCCCCGGCATTCCCCCAGAGATTATGCCGAGAATTTTTGAGCCGTTTTTCACAACTAAACCTCCAGGGGAAGGTAGTGGTTTGGGATTAGATATAGTTCAAAAAATACTGGAAAAACACCAAGGTGAACTGCAAGTTGAAAGCGTGCCTGGTCAAACAAAATTTACAATATCCTTGCCCATCGGAATCCCTTGATAGCAATTTAAAAAAGAGGGAAATGCCCCCACAATTAAAATTTAAGAGAAGTAAAAATTTATGCTGAAACCAGTAATTTTGTGCGTTGACGATGAAGTTGTGGTCTTAAATAGTTTAAAAATTCAACTTAAAAAAGAATTTGGGGATGCTTACCTCTATGAAGTAGCAGAAAATGCAGATGAAGCTCTGGAAATTATAGAGGAAATTCAAAAAGAAGATGAAAGTGATATTTTGGTCATAGTATCTGACTGGTTAATGCCAGGGATTAAAGGAGATGAATTTTTGATTATGGTTCACCAAAAATATCCTAAAATTGTGAAAGTCATGCTGACCGGGCAAGCCGACGAAGTAGCAATAGCACGGGTGAAAGAGCAAGCAAACTTGCACCGTTGTTTGTACAAGCCGTGGGAGCGCAAAGAATTAGTAGAAACTATAAAATCTGGTTTGACAAAAATATGAACAATAAACCTGTGATTATTTGCGTGGATGACGAACCGATAATTCTGGAAAGTTTGAAAATTGAGTTAAAAAAAACTCTGGGGGAAGAACACTTATTAGAAACCGCTGAAGGCGGCGAAGATGCTTTAGAGTTAATCGAGGAATTACTGGCAGAGGGCTGCGAAATCGTAGCAGTAATTTCCGACTATCTGATGCCGAATATCAAAGGGGACGAATTGCTGAAGCAGATTCACCGAATTTCCCCAAAAACTATCAAAATTATGCTGACGGGGCAAGCAGACCTCGAAGCAGTGGCGAATACTATTAAATATGCTAAATTGTACCGATACATATCGAAACCTTGGCAGTCAGAAGATTTGAGGTTGACGGTAAAAGAAGCGCTCAACAGCTATTTTAGGGAGAAGCAATTAGCGGAACAAAATGCTCAACTCCAAAAGCTGAATCAAGAATTGGAAACTTTAGTCGAGGAGCGGACTGCACAACTGCGCTTGTCTGAGGAAAAGTTTGCTAAAGCTTTTCGTTCTTCTCCCAACCCAATTACTATTACCCGATTTAATGACGGTCGTTATTTAGAAGTTAATGAGGCTTTTTGCCAGACAATCGGTTATTCGGCGGCCGAAATTCTCGATCGCACGGCGCTTGAGTTGAATCTTTGGGAAAATATACAAGCGCGCGCCGAGTTGTTTAAACTGTTAGATGAAAAACAAATTATTCTCAACTACGAATTTGATTTTCGCACTAAAACAGGGGAAGTCAGAACCGGGCTGCTGTCAGCAGAAATCATTGACATTCATGGCGAAACCTGCGTAATTTCTGTGATTCAAGATATTAGCGATCGCAAATTAGCGGAAGAAAAACTCCGAGCTATAGCGGCTTCTTTAGCAGCAGCGCAAAGAATCGCCAGTGTCGGTAATTGGGAATGCGATTTATCGGCCAACACAACTACTTGGTCGGAAGAGTTATCTCGGATTTTTGGGTTCGATCCAACCCAGCCTGCGCCCACACTGACTGAGTTTCCGCAATACGTGCATCCCGACGATCGACAAAAGTGGCAAACAACGATCGACACTGCTATTGCTAGCGGGCAATCTTACAGTTTGGAATATCGAATTCTGCGGCCGGAACCGAAAATTGCTGCGGATAATTCCCCGTCACAAATAAGTGAATCCGGCTTCCTCCGCTACATCGAAGCCAGAGGAGAAGTAGTGGTCAACCAACAAGGGCAAGTGACAAAACTATTCACAACTTTGATGGACATTACCCCACGCAAGCTGGCAGAAATAGCCCTAGCAGAGAGCGAAGAAAAATACCGTCATTTAGTTGAAACTTCGCAAGATATTATCTGGTCTTGCAATGCCCAAGGGCACATTACTTTTGTGAACCAAGCAGTGAAACAAATATACGGTTACGAGCCTGAAGAAATGCTCGGCTGTTCTTTTAGCGATTTCTTAGCCCCAGGAGAAATAGACTGGAAATGGGAACTTCAGCAGCGCTTGCTGACGGGAAAAACTGTGTTTCAGTACGAAAATATAGTATTAGGAAAAGACGGTCGAAAGATTGATGTAAATACCAAGGCGATCGCGCGCATGGACGCTGAAGGAAACATCATCGGCACAACAGGCACTGCTAGCGATATTACCGAACGCAAACAAGCTGAAATAGCCCTGCAAAAAGCCAAAGAAGAAGCCGACAGAGCGAACAGGGCAAAAAGCGAATTTCTCTCGAATATGAGCCACGAATTGCGAACTCCCCTCAACGCAATTCTCGGTTTCAGCCAACTGCTGGCCCGCGACCCAGACCTCGATGCCGACCAACAGCAATACTTAGGAATTATTACCCAGAGCGGGGAACATTTGCTCGTTCTGATCAACAATATTCTGCAAATGTCAAAAATTGAAGTCGGGCTGGTGACACTTAATAACAGCACTTTCGACTTGCACAAAATGCTAAAAAATACTGAAAATATGCTGACGCTGCAAGCCGAAAAAAAAGGGTTGCAGTTAATTTTTGATTACCCACCCGATCTACCTCAATATATAGAAAGTGACGAAAGCAAGTTGCGACAAGTATTGATAAATGTCGTCGGAAATGCTATTAAGTTTACGGCGGAAGGGGGTGTTAATTTGAGACTAAAACATGAGTTGTTAAAAACTAAAACTCATGGAGAGAGACCACCAAGTGACAGTTGCTGTTTGTTATTTGAAGTGGAAGACACTGGTTCAGGAATTTCTGCGGAAGAAATGGAGAATTTGTTTAAACCTTTCGCGCAAACAGAAAGCGGCAAAAAAGCTCAAGAAGGAACCGGTTTAGGCTTGCCAATCAGCCAACAATTCGTTCAGTTAATGGCAGGCAAGATGACGGTAACAAGCACCCTCGGTGGCGGCAGCATTTTTAAATTTGATGTTAAAGTTTCGCTCCCTAGTGCAGTGGAAATTCAGGTGGCTCAAACAGCTCGCCGAGTTGTGGGTATTGAACCAGGACAGCCAGAATACCGGATTTTAGCTGTTGACGATCGCCTGGAAAGCCGCTTGCTGTTGGTTAGAATGCTGACATCGCTCGGCTTTGCGGTGCAGGAAGCTGAAAATGGCCTTCAAGCTGTGGAAATGTGGTCGAGTTGGGAACCTCATTTGATTTGGATGGATATGCGGATGCCGGTGATGGACGGTTACGAAGCTACTAAACAGATTAAAGCGCATTTAAAAGGTCAAGCAACGGTGATTATTGCTCTGACTGCAAGTGCTTTTGATGAGGAGCGATCGCTGATTTTGTCGGCTGGTTGCGATGATTTTGTAGCGAAGCCTTTTCGGGAGCAAGTGATTCTGGAAAAGATGGCTAAGTATCTGGGAGTCCGCTATGTTTACGATCGAGAAGCTTCGCTAAGTTCTGATGCTGCGGTGTCCGCCGAGGTTTCCACGGCAACTGAAACGGCTGATTTGGCTTTTACGCTCAATACTTCATTTTTGGAAGCTATGCCTGCTGAATGGGTTGATGAATTGTATTCTGCAGCGGATGCGGTTGATAACGAGGAGATTTTTCGGCTGTTGTTGTCGATTCCTCCTATTAATGCTAGTTTCCGCAGCGCGATCGCCGATTTGGCGAATAACTTCCGGTGCGATCGGATTATCGATTTGATTGAGGAGTTTAGAAATTGTTGAAGAATGAAAGAAGAAGGGATAATAGAGCCAGGTTCAGGATTATTGATGATGTAGGTCGATCGCCTATTTGTAAACTCGCCTGCGGGCGATCGGGTAATTTACTTGTAGCCAAGCTCCACACCCTGGTAATCATCAGTCATTCCCAATTCTTTAATCTCACATCTCAACTCTAAACTACGATAAGTTCTGTAAATATCCAAGCAGTTGATTGAGGGGCGAGTGCTATAATGAGTATTTAACCTGTTTTCCTAATTTCAATAATTCTTAAATTAACCAAAAATAGCGCTCGATGATCCAAAATCAAATAGAAGAAAATAAAGACAACATATTAATTGTTGACGATACTCCAGAAAATTTGCAAGTTTTATCAGCAACGCTGTCCGATCGGGGCTACAAAGTCCGCGGCGTAATTAGCGGCAAAATGGCAATCAGAGCCGCGCGCTCTGGTTCTCCCGATTTGATTTTGCTCGACATCAAAATGCCGGAAATGGACGGCTACGAAGTCTGCATACAGCTCAAGGAAGATCCGAAGACATCAGAAATTCCCGTTATTTTTATCAGCGCTTTAGATGAAGTATTGGACAAAGTAACCGCCTTTCAAGTTGGAGGGGTAGATTATGTCACAAAACCGTTTCATGTAGCAGAAGTTTTAGCGCGAATCGAGCACCAACTGACTATCCAAAGACTGAAAAAACAATTGCTCACTCGCAATAAAGAACTGCAAGAAGAAATAATAGAACGCAAAAAAGCCGAAGAAGCAGCGGCCGCTGCTTCGCTAGCAAAAAGTCAATTCGTTGCCAACATGAGCCACGAATTGCGGACTCCCCTCAACGCCATCCTGGGTTTTACCCAAGTCATGAGCCGCGACTCTTCCCTGGGCCACGAAAATCTCGAAAATCTCCGAATTATTAACCGCAGCGGTCAACATTTGCTGGAACTAATTAACGATGTTTTAGACTTGTCGAAAATAGAAGCAGGGATAATTGGCTTAGATGAATGCAGCTTTGACCTTTATCAACTCCTCGACACTCTCGAAGAAATGTTTCAAATCAAAGCTGAAACAAAAAAAATGCAACTGAGATTTTCCGTCGATGCTAATGTTCCCCAATATATAAAAACTGACGAAAAAAAGCTGCGCGTCTGCTTAATTAACCTGCTGGGAAATGCCATAAAATTTACTCACGAGGGGGGCCGTATTTGGCTGCGCGTGAGCGTGGAAAGCAACCCGCCACCGCCGGCAGAATCGGAAAGTCATCCTAACTCTACCTCTGTCGAGTCCTTGTCACTTTTGTTTGAAGTTGAAGACAGGGGAATTGGCATAGCAACTGCAGAAATTGATACTTTATTTGATGCTTTCGTGCAAACACAAGCGGGGAGAAAAGCTGCTGATGGTACGGGATTGGGTTTGACAATTACTAAAAAATACGTGCAGATAATGGGCGGGGATATTTGGGTAAAAAGTGTTGTAGGCGAGGGAACCAGTTTTAAATTTAATATCCGAGTATTTGCGGCTATTTCGTCTGAAATAACAGTGGCGACATTGCAGCGGGCGATCGCACTAGAAGCAGATCAACCGGTTTATCGGATTTTAGCAGTTGACGACAATCAAGAAAATCGGCTGCTGCTGGTTAAAATGTTGCAACCAATTGGTTTTGAAGTCCGAGAAGCGGAAAATGGCTACCAAGCGGTTGAACTTTGGGAAAGTTGGCAGCCTCATTTAATTTGGCTGGATACGCGAATGCCAGTAATGGACGGTTTTGAAGCTGTCCGACAAATTAGAGCTAAAGAGAAACAAACTCAGTGGCGAACCGTAATTATTGCTCTGACTGCTAGCACTTTTGAGGAAAGAAAAGGCGAAATTATCGCCGCAGGTTGCGACGATTTTGTGCGGAAACCTTTTCAAGAACAAATCCTCTTTGATAAGATGGCTTGCTACTTGGGAGTGCGCTATCTTTATCAAGAGTTGCCCCGCTTCCCAGTTGGGGCTTTACGGCGTTATTGTGTGAACGAAAAACCCGATTCATTTTTCGGAGGGCTGCTGGCTCAGATGCCTCGAAGCTGGCGGCAGGAACTCTACGACGCAGCTAATGATGTTAATGAAGAGCTGGCGATTGAAATTGTCGATCGCATCTGGGAAAGTCATCCAACTTTAGCTGAGGCTTTAAAAGATTTGCTTGCTGATTACCGACTCGACAAGATAATGGATTTAACTCAATCGAGTTTAAAATAAATGGATAATAGCGAAATTAAAGTATTGGTGGTTGATGACCAACCGAGCAATCTGCGGTTCTTATCCAAACTGCTAACATCCCAGGGGTATCAAGTTTACCGAGCTATTTCCGGTCAACTGGCGTTGAATGTGGCGATCGCCCATTGCCCGGATTTAATTTTGCTCGATATTAGAATGCCGGAAATGAACGGTTATGAAGTTTGTCGGAGACTGAAAGCGACACCGGAAACCGAACAAATTCCGGTGATATTTTTAAGTGTATTAGATGAAATGAACGATAAATTACAAGCTTTTCGAGTAGGAGGCGCCGACTATATTACTAAACCATTTCAAGTAGAAGAAGTTTTAGCGCGCATCGACAAGCAAGTCGGCTTGCAAAAACTGCAACAGCAATTAAAAGAACAAAATTATCAACTGCAACAGTCGCAGTCACTGCTTGCTAGCATATTAAATAGTTCATTAGACTGTGTGGTGGCTTATTCTGCTGTCCGCAACAGTGAGGGAAATATTGTAGATTTCCAGTGGCTCTTGATCAACGCGGCTGCTGAAAAATTTTATGGTCTGCTATTAAATGACATAGTTGGCAAGAATTTGTTAGCCAAAGTTTCCCAAGTTAGCAAGAACGGGTTATTTGATTTGTATGTTTCTGTAGTAGAAACAGGAGAAACTGTAGACCAAGAATTTTATTACGAACAGGAGCGAGATACAATTGTTTGGCTGCACATTGTGGCGGTAAAATTAAACGATGGTGTGGCAGTAACATTTCGCAACATCACCGATCGCAAACTAGCAGAAATTGCCCTACGAGACAGCGAAGAACGCTTCCGCGCGATATTCGAGCAAGCAGCAGTCGGCATAGCTAAAACCGCGCTTTGCGGTAAATTTATGCGGGTAAATCCCGGCTTTTGTCAAATAGTCCGCTATGCAGAATCGGAATTGTTACAGCAAAATTGGGAGGCAATTACTCACCCAGATGACAGAGAAACGGACAGAGAATACCTGCGCTCGCTGTTATCCGGGAAGATTCAAACTTTTTCTGTGGAAAAGCGTTTGCTATGCAAAGATGAGGCAGTGCGCTGGGCAAATGTTACTGTTTCGGCAATGCGGGATGTCAAGGGGACGCTGCAGTATTTGATTTGTGCGATCGAGGATATTTCCGAACGCAAGCTGGTACAAGAACTGCTGCAAGAGAGTTTAGACACTCAAACCCGCTACGCTCAAGAATTAGCTCGTTCTAATGCCGAACTAGAACAGTTTGCTTACGTGGCTTCTCACGATTTGCAAGCGCCTTTGAGCACGATTGCCGGCTACGCTCAACTATTAGAAAAACGCTTTCCCAACCAACTTGATTCCCAAGGGAATAAATTTATCCGCAATATTGTTACTTCTTGCGAGCGGATGCAGGCGCTGATTGATGACTTGCTGGAGTATTCACGGGTAGGTCGCAGTCAGAAACCTTTTGAGATGATAGATTGCAATCGGGTTTTTGAGGATGCTTGTGCTAATTTGCATTTGGCCATCCGCGAGAATCAAGCTTCAGTTACTAGGGGGGATTTGCCAAGGGTAAAAGGTGACTGTTTTCAACTGCTGCAACTGTTTCAAAATTTAATTGGTAACGCCATTAAGTACCGCAGCAGTGAGACGCCGGTGGTGGAGGTGGACGCTTCCCGTCAGGGGGATAGCTGGGTGTTTTCAGTGCAGGATAATGGTATTGGGATTGCCTCACAGTACCATCCGCGAATTTTTCAGATTTTTCAGCGCTTGCACACCCAAAAACAGTATTCGGGAACTGGTATCGGTTTAGCTATTTGTCAAAGAATTGTCGATCGGCACGGGGGCAGCCTTTGGGTAGAATCCGAACCCAATCGAGGCTCGACTTTTTATTTTTCTATTCCTCTACCAAAGTGAAATCAGCAGCCCCCTGAAGCAGTCAATCGATTTTAGATTTTAGATTTTAGATTTTAGATTTTAGAATTGAAGAAAGCGACCCTACGGATGAATCCGGGGGCTTGTCACCAAATTGCTTGATTGTCACCCGTCCTTTACTTCAGCTTTAAATATCTTTATCTTCTCTTTACAAAAATGCTTATAAAGTGTAGCATATTCACTGATGACATCGAGCTAAAAATCTATCAATATAAATCTATTAGCTCTATCCTTATACAACTTATAAATCAGCGGTGCGCGCAAGACTTGTTAATTTTTTTCAACTATATCCAGAGCATCTTGCTTTGGGATGCAGTAGTTTCCCTAGTAGTTCGCGGGCAAAGATTTGTGATGTGTTTGCAGTTTGCCGATTCTCGGACAGACTGCCAATTGAAACAAGCATGATTCGCAAACCTTCCCAAATGGAGAAAAACGGTAAATTGCTGCAACACAATTTCAGTGTTCTCAGCCAGATTTACCGGATGATGGCAATAGATGCTTTGCAGGTACTCACACACGGCTCAAAGTCCCGCGACCTCACAAAAGACGTTCCTAGTGAGGCAAAGCCGTGAATTATAAAAAGAAAAAATTTACTCTTTTAATAGCAAACGATGACGAGGACACGCGCTTTTTGGTGGAGGAAGCACTGCGAGAAGTTAGATTAGCAATTACGAGCGAATTTGTGGAAAATGGAGAACAAGTGCTAGACTACTTGTACCGTCGCGGTCAATATCTTGGTAGCAGCAATTGGCATCAGCCCGACTTGATACTTTTGGATCTGAATATGCCGAGGCTGGACGGACGAGAAACACTAACTTCGATCAGATCAGACCCCCATTTGCAACAAATTCCGGTTGTAATCCTTACAACTTCCCACCGCAGAGGAGATATCTTGCTTTGCTACCGCTTGGGAGCCAATTCTTTCATATCCAAACCAGTTACTTTTGAAGGCTTGCTGGAAGTAATGAAGACTTTATGTGAGTATTGGTTTGAAATCGTCTCACTCCCGCCGGATATCTAAGAATTAATGGAGCGCTAAATGCCTAGTTTGAGTGTATAGTGAATTTGATAAGCCGAAATATTTGCCGATCGCAAGTATCGATCTCAAAACAAAAAAGTTGCCTTCGACCCGCTCCGAACGCTATAGTTGTGTTAACACGTAACCAATGTCTGAAAATTTTGTTGGTTGAGGATGACCTCGGAGTTCCGACAATGATCGAAGACCTTCTAGGGTCATTGAGCGAGTCTCTATTTCTTCTCCAAACTGTTAAGTCTCTGGAGATAGGAGTTGGGTGTCTGGAGGTAGAAAAGTTTGACGCCGTACTATTAGATTTGTCAGTGTCAGACAGCTTGAGGGGAAGCGAGGATCTCGCAGTTTTGAAAGGGCGATGGCCCACATTGCCAATTGTGGTGCTGACAGATATCAATGATGAAAATATGGCCCGGTCAGTATTGCGCTGGGGCGCTCAAGATTGTTTGGTAAAGGGAAGATTTCACAGAACTCTGCTGGTGCGGGCAATCCATTACGCGATCGAACGCCAGCAAATCGAAGAACAATTGCGGCAGCAGGCTCTGCGACAGCGCCTGTTGGGCAAAATGATCGAACATATTCGATCGTCAATAGATCCAGCAAGCATTCTCCAAAGTACAGTCGCAGAAGTGCGCCAATTTCTCCAAACAGACCGCGTTTTAATTTATCGCTGTCAGGAGTGGGTGTCTCAACTGGACGGGGAAGAGCAAAAAGGTGCGATCGTCGCAGGTGACGGTTTGCCAGAAGGTTATATTGAAAACCCAAATATTAGTGCTGCTTTGGCGTTGTCATGCTTTGTTTTAGTCGAATCCCAGTCGGTACAAGCAATAGCAGATGTCAGCACTGCCCCCTTGGCTGGCAGTTGCAAAGAATTGTTGACAGATTGTGAAATTGCAGCAGTTATAAGCGTACCAATTTGGCAATCAGGCGACTGGGAAACGGCAAAAGAAACACAAGAAGCCACTGTTTGGGAAGTCGAGAAAAATCAAGATGCAGCGGAAAGTTATATCTGGCACGAGGCGAGTGGCAAACCGCAGGCGCAGGGTACAAATTTGCCAGGTTCGATCGCAGAAAATGGCAATAGTTTGTGGGGAATGTTGACAGCATATAATTGCAGCGGTGTCAGGGAATGGCAGCAGTGGGAAATAGATTTTTTACAGCACTTAGCAAATCAAGTGGCGATCGCGATCGAACAATCTCAACGTAAGGATTCAGGTCTAAGATTGGGGAACAAGAGAAGGCATAAAAAAGTTACAAGAATGGGCAGATATAGCCTTACG
>NZ_JAUBTL010000100.1:0-16894 GCF_036702475.1 Microcoleus sp. D2_18a_B4 | reverse complement strand
ATCACTAACTCCGTTGAGAGTTAGGCTAACCGTCCCTGGATAGGAGAGCCTACCCATTTAGGTTAAACGAATCGCACGCCGGAATTGATATTATAGCGGTTCTCAAGCGTGGTGAGGTATGGGGGCGAATCCTATGCCCTATGCCCTATGCCCTATGCCCTATGCCCTATGCCCTATGCCCTATGCCCGCGTGATCACCTCATGTTACTGAGAAAGGCTATATTTAACCAAACTTGCTATTAGCAGACAAAAACAGCTTTCAACATTCCTTCGCCTCGGTCTGGTTGGAGTTCAAATCCTAGTTTTTTACAGAGGCTCTGCATCTGGTAGTTGCTATTGAGAATGTAGCCAACGATCGCCTCTAATTTCTCTTCCTGACCAATTTGCAGCATCCGCCTCAATAATTCTGTTCCCAAACCGCGCTTCTGATAGCTATCGCTAACGATCAGCGCAAATTCGGCTTGGTTTGTGCCGTGGAGTTTGCTCAGACGCGCTACTCCCAAAACCCGGTGTTCTGAGGTTTCCGGGTCTTGACGATCGGCTACTAACACCATTTCCCGATCGTAGTCAATAAAACAAATCCGGGTCAAACGTTCGTGAGCGATGCGGTGCTTTAACTTTACCATGTGAGCGTAGCGCAAATACACGCTCTCTTCCGAAAGTTCTTTGTGGAAGAGCACCATCAGCGGCTCATCTTCTGGGCGAATGGGACGGATGGTGAGGGGACGATCGCCGTCCGTTGACCATGTTTGAACGTATTGCGTAGGATAGGGGCGAATCGCGGGTGAAATGCGGTTTTCTGTTGTCTGGAGAACAACGCGGGCATCAAGAGCGATCGCACCTTCAGGAGAAACCAACAGCGGATTAATATCAATCTCGGAAATTTGAGGTTGCTCTACAATCAGTTGACTGAAACGAACTAATAACTGTTCGAGTTGTACCAGGTCAATTGCCGATCGACCGCGCACTCCTTGCAAAGCTTTATAGATGCGAGTTTGCTCCATCATCCGCCGCGCTAGGGTGGTATTTAAAGGCGGAAGGGCGAGCGATCGATCTTGAAAGACTTCCACTAATTGTCCGCCGGAACCAAACAGCATCACCGGCCCAAATTGTGGGTCAATACTGCTACCCAAAATTAGTTCATAGCCTTCCAAATGCACCATCGGCTGCACGGTTACGCCAAGAAACGCTGCAGGATCGATCGCCCGTACCCGCTGGGCGATCGCCTCAAAGGCACTAATTACAGCGTTAGCATCGCCTAAATTTAGTTTTACACCCCCCACATCGGTTTTGTGAGTAATCGTCTCAGAATGGAGTTTTAGCACCACTGGATAACCGAGGATCTCGGCAATTTCCACAGCTTCGGCCGCACTTGCTGCAATTTCTGTCGCTACGGTGGGAATGCCGTAAGCTGCCAGCAACTGTTTTGATTCGTACTCGGTTAATAGAGTGCGATTATTTTGGCCCGCGGCAGTCAAAATCTTCGCAGCAGTCGCACACCCGGAAGTCTCGATTTCGCAATCAGCGGGGAGAGATGGCGTTTCGTAGATAGCGCGCAGGTTGTATGTGTACCGCCACATATAGTTGAATAACCTGACGGCGGTATCGGGATAAGGGAAAGTCGGAATATTTGCCTGATTGAGAATTTGCGTTCCCGCTGACACTTCCACACCGCCCATCCAGCTTGCTAATAAGGGCTTTCCGAGTTTGCTGTAAGACTTGAGTTTTTCTGCGGTTTGGGTGGGATTTGTCATCGCTTGTGGCGTCAGGATGACCAGCAATCCGTCACTATTGGGATCGGGAGCGACAACTTCTAGAGTTTTGGCGTAAAGATCGCTACTAGCATCGCCCAAAATATCGATCGGGTTGTGATGACTCCACTGAGGGGGCAAAAACTCATCAAGCTTCTGCACCGTCTCCGGTGACAGATTTGCCAGCGCACCGCCGTCGCTAATTAAGGCATCAGTGGCGATCGCCCCTGGGCCTCCTGCATTGGTGACGATCGATAGGCGGTTGCCCTGCGGTCGCGGTTGCTTGGCCAGAATTTCTGCCATGTCGAACAAATCGGAAATCGTATGTACCCGCAACGCGCCACAGCGGCGGAAAGCAGCGTTAAGCACGTCATCGCTACCGGTCAAAGCCCCCGTATGGGAAGCGGCGGCTTGGGCGGCGGCGGCGGTACGTCCTACCTTGAGAATGATGATCGGTTTGTCGATCGCCACTGGGCGGGCGGCGGACAGAAACGAACGAGCATCACCCATAGATTCCATGTACAAAACGATACTGTGGGTATGGGGATCGTCCCCGAAATACTCGATCAGATCGCCCCAACCGACATCGAGCATAGAGCCGATCGATACAAAGGCGCTAAAACCGACATTTTCCCCCAAACTCCAGTCGAGAATCGAAGTACAGAGGGCGCCGCTTTGACTGATGAAGGCGACATTACCCGGACGGGCGATCGTACCTGCAAAAGTAGCATTGAGGCCAACCACAGGATTCATCACACCGAGGCAATTTGGGCCGATAATCCGCATTCCGCCCAGACGCGCTTGGGCGAGAACTTGCTGTTCTAAAGCCTCCCCAGCCGCACCAATCTCTTTAAAGCCAGCAGAAACAATAATTGCCCCTTTCACCCCAGCAGCGATACATTCGCGGATCACTTGCGGCACCCCAGCAGCAGGCGTAGCAATCACCGCCAGATCCACTACTTCCGGGACGCTAGCAATGTCAGGATAAGACTTGAGTCCCAAGACGCTGTGGCGCTGCGGATTCACTGGAAAAACTGTTCCGCCAAACGGATTCCGAATCAAGTTCCACAGGAGAGTTCGTCCGACGCTTCCTTCTCTCTCTGTTGCGCCGATTACAGCCACGGAGCGAGGCCGAAAAATCCGATCGAGCGGATGACGCTGTTCTTTCCAAATATCGTGAGCCCGATCGCTCGCAGTGCTTTGATTCATTGAATTTATCTGCATAGTACCCTACTTCAATTAATCAGCAATTAATATTGCTCTGCTTTCGATAACAATCACCGAATCAAATCCGAACTCTTTTTCGGCTTTTTCTTCATCTTTCTCTCGTGTTCGCGGTTCGTGACCCAAAAATCTCATTGCCCGTTGCCGACCTACCCGCCCTTAAACAACCTTTCCGTTGTCCAAGTGTTAGTTGGGGAGCCAAGTTTGTCAGAGCTTCCTCAACAATAATTCAAGAGGATGCTCTGCCTACTATCTATCTTAATTCTTCCCACGGAATTAGCAAGTCAACTTTTGTAACAAATAGCGAACTGAGGATTTAAAATAGTGAAATTAAATATATACTAGATGTAGTGGTCGAAGAAGAAAAGATCGATCGCTAACAAAAAATTGAGGGGAAAGCAAGCTATGTTTGCAGAATGGCACGGCTTTACTGAAGGCAACTGGACAAACGAAGTCAACGTCAGAGACTTCATCCAAAAGAATTACACCCCCTACGAAGGGAATGCAGAATTTCTCAGAGCACCAACCGAAAAAACCCAGCAGCTTTGGCAAAAAGTTCTGGAATTAATGAAGCAAGAGCGCGAAAAAAGTGTATTGGATGTTGATACAAAAGTTCCCACATCTATCACGGCTCATGCAGCAGGATACATCGATCGCGACTTAGAACAAATAGTAGGTTTGCAAACAGATAAACCTTTGAAACGCGCGATTATGCCCTTTGGCGGAATTCGCGTGGTCAAGGCAGGTTTAGAAGCTTACGGCTATCAGCTAGATGAGCAAACAGAAGAAATATTTACGAAATATCGCAAAACTCATAACGATGGTGTATTCGATGTTTACACGCGCTCGATGCGTCTGGCGAGACGTTCTGGTATCATCACAGGTTTGCCAGATGCCTATGGACGCGGGCGGATCATCGGTGACTATCGGCGCGTTGCTTTGTACGGGGTCGATCGCCTAATTGATGATAAAAAAACCCAGCAAGAATCACTCGAACTAGACGCGATGGACGAGGCAACAATTCGTTTGCGCGAAGAGTTATCCGAGCAAATTCGGGCCTTGTTTGAGTTAAAAGAAATGGCTGCTAGCTACGGCTTTGATATTAGCCGTCCGGCGGCAAACGCACGAGAAGCTGTCCAGTGGGTGTATTTTGGCTACTTGGGAGCAGTGAAAGAACAAAACGGGGCAGCGATGTCTCTGGGGCGCGTATCGACGTTTTTAGACATTTATTTCGAGCGCGATTTACAAAGTGGCGCGAGTTCCGAAGTGGAATTGCAAGAACTGATCGACCATTTTGTAATGAAACTCCGCATGGTGCGGTTTTTGCGGACTCCCGACTATAACGCTCTGTTTTCTGGCGATCCAACTTGGGTAACAGAGGCGATCGGCGGTATAAGCACTGACGGTAGAACATTGGTAACTCGTAACAGTTTCCGATTCTTGCACACCCTGTCAAACCTCGGTACTGCACCAGAACCCAACCTCACCGTTTTGTGGTCGGAAAACTTGCCGGAAAACTTCAAAGAATTCTGTGCCAAGGTATCCAGCGATACGAGTTCGATTCAGTACGAAAACGACGACTTGATGCGTCCTCAATACGGCGATGATTACGCGATCGCCTGTTGTGTTTCTGCCATGCGAATTGGCAAGCAAATGCAGTTTTTCGGCGCGCGAGTTAACTTGGCTAAGACTTTGCTCTATGCGATTAACGGCGGTAAAGATGAGAAGTCCGGCGACCAAATCGCGCCGCAGTTCCCACCGATTACTACCGAATATCTCGATTATGACGAGGTAAGAGCCCGGTTCCAAGAAATGATGGCGTGGTTGGCAAAAACGTATATCAATACGCTGAATGTCATTCACTATATGCACGACAAATACTGCTACGAACGCCTGGAAATGGCATTGCACGATCGCGATGTTTACCGGACAATGGCCTGCGGAATTGCCGGATTGTCTGTGGTGGCGGACTCCCTATCGGCGATTAAACACGCTAAAGTTAAGGTGAGTCGCAACGAGCAAGGTTTGGCAGTGGATTACTCGATCGAAGGAGAATATCCCAAATATGGCAATAATGACGATCGCGTAGACAGTCTAGCCATCGAACTTGTGCAAAGCTTCATGAACGAAATTCGCCAGCACAAAACCTACCGTGGGGCTGTAGCGACTCAATCGGTACTAACGATTACCTCTAACGTAGTGTACGGCAAAAAAACTGGTAGCACCCCCGACGGACGTAAAGCAGGCGAACCCTTTGCTCCCGGTGCTAACCCGATGCACGGCCGAGATTCCTGTGGGGCGATCGCATCCTTATCTTCTGTAGCAAAACTGCCTTACAGTGATTGTCAAGATGGCATATCGAATACTTTTTCGATTGTACCGCAGGCCTTGGGCAGAATGGAGAGCGATCGGACTAATAACCTAGTTGGTCTGTTAGACGGTTACTTCCACGATGGCGGCCATCACATCAATGTTAACGCGCTCGATCGGCAAACATTACTAGATGCGATGGAACATCCAGAAAACTATCCCCAGCTAACAATTCGCGTCTCCGGTTATGCGGTTAATTTCATCAAACTTACCCGCGAACAGCAATTAGATGTGATTAAACGGACTTTCCACGAGCGCGTCTAAATCCCAGCAGAAAAAACTCGGCGGTTTCAACCGCTCAAGAGTCAAACTTTCATCCGAACAGAGGGGGACTGAAGAAGCTGTTAAACAATTAAGCTCAATCCCCCCTAGCCTTAAGAAAGGGAGAACCGGAAAGTCGGAAAATCCCCCTTCGTAGGGGCGGTGCCCCCGTGCCCGCCCTTGGCCAGGGGGAGCGAGCCTCGGCTATAAACAAGAGATCCGAAACTTTTCAGGCTATTGTTAAGCCCGCCCTCCCCCTCATATCAAATCCGTTAGCATCGGAATAGTAAATTCGAGTTCACAGTCAACAGTCAACCGTCAACAGTCAACAGTCAACAGTCAACAGTCAACAGTCAACAGTCAACAGTCAACAGTCAACAGTCAACCGTCAACCGTCAACAGTCAACCGTCAACAGTCAACCGTCAACAGTCAACCGTCAACCGTCAACATCATTCCGGTGTAACCGGAAATGATATCATCCCTACTCTCAAAATCCTTACCAACAAACAGCAAATTAAATGTCTGGAATTGGTCGCATTCATTCAATCGAAACATTTGGTACCGTAGACGGCCCCGGAATCCGGTTTATCGTCTTCACCCAAGGCTGTCCGTTACGCTGTCTTTACTGTCACAATCCCGACTGTCGCAATTCCCACGATGGTAAAGAAGTAACAGTCGATTATTTAATCGATCAAATTACAAAATGTAAATCCTACCTGCGGAAAGGAGGCGTTACAGTCAGCGGTGGCGAACCATTGATGCAGCCGGATTTTGTCAGAGAAATCTTTACCCGCTGTCATCAAATGGGCTTGCATACAGCGCTGGACACATCAGGGTTCTGTGTTTTAGAAGTTGCTAAACCGGTGCTAGAAATGGCCGATCTGGTTTTATTGGACATTAAATCCTACATTCCCGAACTGTATTACAAAGTCACCAACGTTTCGATCGAGCCTACTTTAGCAATGGCCAAATATCTCAGCGAAATTGGCAAACCGACGTGGATTCGATTTGTTCTCGTTCCTCACCTCACAGATGACATCCAAAACGTAGAAAAATTAGCGGAGTTTATTGCCAATCTGAACAATGTGGAAAAAGTAGAAGTATTACCATTTCATAAAATGGGAGAATACAAATGGGAACAATTAAAATTTGATTACGAACTCAAGGATACACCTCCCGCTTCACCGGAACTCGTGCAACAAACTGTTGATATTTTTCGCAGTCGCGGGCTAAATGCGCTCGGAGCTAGCGGTATATAATAATTAAAAGACCGCGTTCAAAAGTCACCCACAATCTTGAAATGATCTGCGTTCATCAGCAGGTTCCCTACCAATCAAAGATTGAGGCAATAATTTTCCCGAAATAAACATCAGTAAAAACAACATGAAAGTTACCAATTTAGAAGAATTAGAAGTCCTAATTCAAAAAGTGAAAGCAGCCCAAGCTGAATTTGCCACATACACTCAAGAACAAGTCGATCGCATATTCAAGCAAGCAGCTTTAGCCGCTAATGCCGCCCGCATTCCCTTAGCCAAGGCAGCAGTCAAAGAATCGGGAATGGGAGTCATCGAAGATAAGGCAATCAAAAATCATTTTGCCTCGGAAATGATTTACAACAAATACAAAAACGACAAGACTTGCGGTATCATCGAGTCCGATCGGCATTTTGGCTACGAACGCATTGCCGAACCCGTGGGAGTGCTGGCGGGAATCGTTCCTGTAACTAACCCGACTTCCACCACCATCTTTAAGTCTTTAATCGTGCTCAAGACGAGAAATGGCATTATATTTTCGCCCCACCCCCGCGCCAAATCCTGCACGGCTGCAGCGGCAAAAATCATCCTCGATGCGGCTGTAGCAGCAGGAGCACCACCGGATATTATTGGGTGGATTGATGAGCCAACTGTGCCACTTTCCCAAGCTTTGATGCAGCACCCCGATATCAAACTAATTTTGGCAACTGGCGGGCCGGGAATGGTAAAAGCGGCCTACTCTTCAGGGCATCCCTCCCTCGGTGTCGGCGCAGGAAATACTCCCGCCATCATCGATGAAACCGCCCACATCCAAATGGCTGTCAGCTCAATTTTGCTGAGCAAAACTTTCGACAACGGCACGATTTGTGCTTCGGAACAATCGGTGGTTGTTGTGGATGAGGTGTACGATGCAGTGCAACTGGAATTCATTAAGCGCGGTGCTTATTTCCTGAATGCTGAAGAACGGGACAAAGTGCGGCAGGTAATCTTAATTGATGGTCGATTGAATGCCGAAATTGTCGGACAATCGGTGCAAAAGGTGGCGCAGATTGCTGGTTTTACAGTGCCGTCAAACATCAGGGTTTTGATTGGAGAAGTGGAGGCGGTAGGTAAAGAAGAACCCTTTGCTTGTGAAAAACTTTCGCCGATTCTCGCCATGTATCGCGCCAAGGACTTTACTGAAGCAGTAGACAAAGCTGAAGCGCTGATAATTTTTGGCGGACACGGACATACTTCTGTACTCTACACCGCTCCGCACAATCAGAAGCACATTCGTTATTTTGAAAGCAAACTAGAGACTTCGCGGGTGCTGATTAATACGCCTTCTTCTCAAGGTGCGATCGGCGATTTGTACAATTTCCGCCTCGATCCCTCCCTTACCCTCGGTTGCGGTAGCTGGGGCGATAATTCGATTTCTGTCAACGTGACACCCCATCACCTGCTGAATATCAAAACCGTAGCAGAACGGCGCGAGAATATGCTCTGGTTCCGCATTCCTCCCAAGATTTATTTTAAGTCGGGTTGTCTTCCTGTAGCTTTGAGGGATCTTGCAGGTAAGAAACGTGCTTTGATCGTGACGGATAAACCTTTGTTTGAATTGGGATTGACTAAGGAAGTCACAGATAGTTTGGAAGAAATCGGCATCGATCACTACACATTTTACGATGTGGAACCCGATCCTTCGCTTGCTACTGTTCGCAAAGGTTTGGAAATCTGCAATAGTTTCCATCCAGATGCGATTATTGCCTTTGGTGGTGGCTCGCCGATGGATGCTGCTAAAGTAATGTGGCTGATGTATGAGCATCCAGAAATTGAGTTTGAAGGATTGGCGATGCGGTTTATGGATATCCGCAAGCGGGTATACGAACTGCCGCCTTTGGGTTCAAAGGCAACTATGGTGGCAATTCCAACTACTTCGGGAACGGGTTCGGAAGTCACGCCTTTTGCGGTTGTTACGGATGAACGATCAGGGATTAAGTATCCGCTTGCAGATTATGCTCTGACTCCGAATATGGCGATCGTCGATCCAGAACTTACGCTGAATATGCCTCGAAAACTGACTGCTTACGGTGGCATTGATGCGCTAACCCACGCTTTAGAAGCTTATGTTTCTGTGTTGGCTTCTGAGTATACAAATGGTTTGGCTTTAGAATCGATTCGTTTGCTGTTTAAATACCTGCCCAGCGCTTACAAAAATGGTGCTAACGATCCGAAAGCGCGGGAGAAAGTACATTATGCTGCTACGATGGCCGGGATGGCATTTGCCAACTCTTTTCTGGGGGTTTGTCACTCAGTAGCTCACCAATTAGGTGCAACTTGCCACGTCCCTCACGGTTTAGCGAATGCGCTGATGATTTCCCATGTAATTCGCTACAATGCAACGGATGTTCCGTTCAAGCAAGCGATTTTTTCTCAAAACAAGTATCCTAACAGCAAGTGGCGTTATGCTCGAATTGCGGACTATCTGAATTTGGGCGGCGATACAGAAGATGAGAAAGTTGAGAAGTTGATCGAAGCGGTGGAAGCTCTCAAGCGTGAGGTAGAGCTTCCTAGCACGATTCAGGAGGCGATCGCCAGTCAGGGAATGAGTGATGATTTCTTTTTTGCTCGCGTTGAGGAAATGGCCGATCGCGCTTTTGACGATCAGTGTACCGGAGCGAACCCCCGCTATCCGCTGATTGAAGATTTAAAGCAACTTCTGGTGCAAGCGTACTCTCACAGCGGCGACACTTCTGAGGTCGATCGAGTGTTAACTGTAGTTTAATCGGCGCGGTGCAAGAGATTTCTCCTCAAAAGCCAGTCAATGGGGGGTAGGAGGCCTAACCCCTACTCCCCACAATTTCTGGAGAAATCTAACGCAGGGCCCGGTGGTGAAAATAAACCCCGAAGCGGATCAAAATACCAAGTAGGGGTTGAAAAATTGTGAAATTGTGTTATGATGTTAGAGGTAACTATTTTACAAATCTTGTAGTTTCAGTGGCTGTTCGCGCGATGACCTCTTCACCAACCATATCACCCGTTCGATCGAGTCAAGTTACCCGCAAACCTTATCCCAACTATCGGGTAATAGTCCTCAACGACGATTTCAACACATTTCAGCACGTTGTGGAATGTTTGACGAAATACATTCCAGGGATGACGAGCGATCAAGCTTGGAAACTCGCCAACCAAATCCACCATGAAGGCCAGGCCACCGTCTGGGTTGGCCCGCAAGAGCAAGCAGAACTTTATCATATGCAATTGAGCCGTGCTGGACTGACAATGGCTCCGCTAGAGTCTACTTAAAAAGTGTCTAGAGGGCCGAAAGTTCGATCGATTTTCGGTAATTAATCTGAAATTGAACGGAGATTGGGATTTAAGAGGCGATCGTAATTTTGCCAATCATCCCCGCTTCCGTATGTCCGACTACCGTACAGCGCAGGTTGTAGGTTCCTGATTTCATCGGCACAAACACCCATTCTGCCATAGCGCCCGGTTTAAGTTCTAATTCGTGAATGGCTCCTTTAATTTCCACTTTCCCAGCTTCAACTTTTTGAGTCCAACTCGCATCAGCAAAGTTTTTAGCAGTAAAATAATGTTTCTGCGAACTGGGATTTTTTAGAACTAATTTATAGCGCTTGCCCGATTCAAATTCTAGCAAATTGGGAAAGAATTTGAGTTCCCCAGCTTCGTTACCTAAACTAACAGTAATTTCGGTGACTGGTTGGCGAGACAAATCACCGACAGCACTAGCAATTGCCGCCGGCATCAAGATTGTGATCAAACATAAAATTAGTCCCAAAATAACCTTGAAAGTTTTTTGTAACCCCTGGCTGCGGTAGAATTTACCTAATTGCAAACCGAGTAAATTGATCATGGCTGTTCTGACCACTGTTAACTATTAACTGACAACTGACTACTGACTACTGACTACTGACAACTGACTAATGACTAATGACTACTGACTAATGACTAATGACTTAATTCGATCGCCAAACTTCATCCCAAGGCCCGCCCCCAACTTCCAAACCCGATAAAGAACTTTGAGCCTCTAAGATAATTCTAGAACGCTGCTTGCCATTTTTTTCCACATTTCCCCCCAACAACTCTCGCAGTTGCAAGCGCAATTCGCCGTGCGTCGTATCCCGGCAGCAAAAAGCCATCCCTTTTTCTGTAGGAGCTCGCAGATAAGTACCAGGACTGTTTGTAGTGCCAATTAACTCAACTTCAAACTGACTGTTTCTCGCCTGCATTTTCCAGCTTCCCCAAGGTTCAATAGTCCAACTAACTTGGGAATTCCAAGGCACAAATTCGTAAAATTTGCCTCGGTAATGCAGACCAATCATTGCTACCGATTCCATCCACCACAGCACGCCCCGCTTGCCGCCGCCAGCAGTTAAAGCTAAATCGCTTTCGCCTTGAAAACAATTGCAATTAACCCAAAACCACTTTTGCGGAAAAGCACCGCCCCAGTTTTTTTCGCTATAAGCAGGAGCATCTTTAAATTCGTAGCGTTCGTCATTCCAATCGATCCAGCCCGTGGCTAAACCGTGAGCCATTAAAATTTGCCATCCCGGTTCAAATATGGGTAGAAAAGATACCATTCCCGCCGTAGATTTCTGGATTTCCTCAGAGTTTCCCCAGCCATAAATAGGTTTAATTTCGTACTGCCAAAAACAGTGGCTGCCGCTTCCTGGATCGTGCAAATAACCTTGATTCAGAGTAGCAGTAGCTTGATAGCCTTCTTCGACGCGGCTGTCGAATACTTGCGGATCTAAATATTGGGGTTTAATTTGTAAATCTGTTCTGCCCCAATGTCCGAAAGCCAAGCCTTCTCGGTGCGCCCAAAACTTATTTACATCGGGCAAGGTGCGGCACAAATAGCTATCTTTCGGGCCGAGAATTTGAGCTGCACCGCCACTGTAAGGTTGACCGCCTCTGGGGTCTTCGATGGAATACATGAATGCAAAGGATTGTCCGTGAATCGGTAATGTTATTCGGTAGTACCAGCCTTCAAAAAAGCGGCGGGAACTGCCGTCCCAGTGGTAGCCACTGTGGGGAGTTTCAATAGTTTTGAGTTTTGAGAGTGAATTTGACATAGAATTACCAATAGCATGACAGGGAATTCACGGATAACTGTTTCTTCCTTCTTCCTTCTTCCTTCTTCCTTCTTCCTTCTTCCTTCTTCCTTCTTCCTTCTTCCTTCCTTTATGTCTTTAGCACTTTGGCGATCGCCCTTAGCTCGCGCGCTCCACCGCAACCGCAGTCTTGCTTTTGCCCGCTACTTGCAACTAGCAACGGTTCGGGCTACCGGGCGACCGGCCAACCGCACTGTGGTGTTTCGAGGCTTTTTAGCAGATACTAATCAGTTAAAGTTTATTACAGATATTCGCAGTCAAAAGGCAGAGGAGATTAATCTCTATCCTTGGGGGGAAATTTGCTGGTATTTCCCGAAAACTCGCGAACAATTTCGGATTGCTGGAAAGCTAGTTTTGGTAGGGGCAGATTATCCAGAAGCAGAGTTGTGTTCATCGCGCCGCACAACTTGGCAGGAGCTTTCTGAGCCGGCTAGATCACAGTTTGCTTGGCCTCATCCGGGGGATGACAAAGCCGAGGCTAGTGCTTTTGATTCTGCTTCCCCAGATGTGATCGAGCCGCTGCCTAATTTTTGCTTGCTGTTGTTGGAACCGGAAACGGTGGATTTGTTGGAGTTGCGGGGGGAACCGCAAAATCGATCGCTTTATCGCCGCGACGGGGAGGGAAATTGGTCTGTGCGATCGGTTAATCCTTGAAAAAGAAGTCATTAGTCAGTAGTCATTAGTCAGTAGTCATTAGTCAGTAGTCATTAGTCAGTAGTCATTAGTTATTAGTCATCACTTAACAGTTAACATTCACCCATGCCCAATGCCCTATGCCCAATGCCCTATGCCCAATGCCCTATGCCCTATGCCCTATGCCCTATTCAAATTTTAGATGCCGCTGCCGTCGAAAAATTCTTGAATTGCTTTATCTTTTAACTTGCAGCTAGGGGTTGTAACTAGCTGTGTTTTTTCGGCTAAGGCTACATTGCTGGCTTGGTTTAAAGCTTCTGATACTGAGTGGAAATTGTGGGAATTGGGAACAGAAGTTAAGGAGACAGATGCTTGAGGAAGCAAACTTTTTACTTGCTGTTCGAGGGACTCGATGCGATCGAGCAAAGAGCGAATTACCACAGCTTCCGAATCCGGCAAACTGCCGTGTTCTAGGGGATTGACGCGCACTCCCGATCGATATACGATGCGGCCGGGAATCCCTACCACTGTGCAGTCAGATGGTACGTCGCGGAGCACGACGGAACCGGCGCCGATGCGGACGTTATTGCCAATTTGCAGATTGCCGAGTACCTTGGCGCCGGCACCGAAAACTACGTTTTCGCCGACGGTAGGGTGACGTTTGCCACTTTCCTTGCCAGTACCGCCAAGGGTGACACCTTGGTAAATTAGGGCAAAATCGCCGATTATCGCTGTTTCGCCGATCACAACCCCCATACCGTGGTCGATGAATACGCTTTTGCCGATGGTTGCCCCTGGGTGGATTTCAATTCCGGTCAAAAAACGAGCCAGGTGGGAAATCAAGCGGGGGATGAAGGGAAGCCCCAACACATAAAGCCAGTGTGCGAAACGGTGCAGCACTAGGGCCTGAAGACCGGGATAGCAAAACAAAACTTCCAGCCAGTTGCGAGCGGCAGGGTCGCGATCGAAAATTATACTGAAGTCAGCTCTAAGAGTCTTTAGCACTTTCGGAGTTACCTATTTTGGTTAAACACGCCACTTTCGATTTTACATTTTACTGGATGGCGGAAGTGAGCGGTCGATCTGGAGATTGGGTAGTGGGAGATTAACAGAGTGGGAGATTGGGGAAATTGGGGCATGGGGCATTGGGAATTGGGCATGGGGCATGGGGCATGGGGCAGGGGGCATTGGGAATTGGGCATGGGGCATGGGGCATGGGGCATTGGAACTGACCACAAATAACCAATAACAAATAACCAATGACTACTGACTACTGACTACTGACTACTGACTACTGACTACTGACTACTGACTATTCCTGTACTGAGATTGTATAGTTAGACTGGACTCCGGGTTCGAGAGTACCTACCCAAATCCTGTAAGAGCCTGCTTGCCAGTTTGAATCAACTATGCCAGCATCTTTATTCTGACCTATATCGTCTCCGCAGCGCACCGCATTACCGGGGCCTTGTACGAGTAAGGTTGTGTCCTTGCCTCCGCTGTTGATTTGGAGTGTGAGTTTTGAAAATTTTTGCTGCAAGACTATGATGTGGTCGGGAGTTGGGGTGGCAAAACCCAAACATTTGTTTTTGTGGCGATCGGCGTTGGCTATGACAGATAGAGAGTACGATCCGCCTGTGGAACCTCTCAAAACTGCTGTTGGGGCTGCAAAACCTCGCGATAAAGTTAAAGTGCCGAAATTGGCTGTTTCTGCTAAAACTGGTAGGGCTGCGATCGCGGCGATCGCACCCAAGAGCGCACCGTTTTTGAAATTGGCTCCCTGATTAAACAACATGGCAATACTCCTCGGTCAGAACTTAAAATCACAGCTCAGAATTTACCCATCGCAGCCCCCTAGAATACAAACTGTGGAGGAAGAATAATTTTTTTTAAATTAGTTCAAAACCTCCTGGCTTCTCTTCCTTATGTCTATCAGGACAATCCCTGTACGATCGCGCTCGCTTGTGCCACTCGGATTTCTGCCACAGGCGATCGACTCATATCCGAAATTGTACGGTGTCAGGATGATAAATTTGATACTTCTAGTCTTGCTGTTGGCGCTCGGTTCCCTATTGACACAGGCCTTGGTATTGTTACCTATAGGTCTATCTGGCTGGCTGCACCTCCCTAATTGGCTGAGCCTGGCCTTGATTTTTCTGGCTATTTCTTGGTGCTTGGGGGATTAGTCAGCAGTCATGAGTTATTAGTGATTAGTCAAAAGTTAATGATCAATTATTCGGCTTCCCCCAATGGTCAAGGCCCGATTGGGCCCGGTTTGATGATGTATACTTCACAATTGACAATCAGAAACCTAAAATCTAGGATTTGACATCTACCTATAGAATGATGCAACGACAAGTTTATTCAATCTCAGCATTTCACTCTTCTGACAAAACCCTGGGGGAAACTCCTAAAAAACAGGATCGTCCGATACACCGGGCGCTCGTGTTCATGCTGGTGGCAACAGGTTTGCTGGGCCTGCATGCTAGTCGGCTGGTGGAATTGCAACTGATACAAGGGAAGCAACACCGGGAACGAGCCGAAAACAATCGGGTTCGCCTAGTGCCAATGCCGGCGAATCGCGGACACATTATCGATCGCAAAGGCAAGTTGCTAGCGGCAAACAATTTAGCTCGATCGGTATATTTGTGGCCGAAAGAACAAACGCCGGAACAGTGGAAAGCGACAGCAGAAAAGTTGAGTCCGCTGGTTAAAATCCCGGTCGAAGAAATTTTAAAAAAAATAAAAGAGGTCGATCCTCAATCCTATAGACCGGTGCGGCTCAAGCAAGCAATGCCGCCAGAGGTGTTTGTGCCGCTAGCAGAAGAGGTGGGACAAATGCGGGGAGTGGAAGTGCGGCCAGAAGCGAACCGCTACTATCCCGAAGGCAGTTTGGCGGCTCACGTTATCGGATATATCGGCGAAGCTACCGCAGCAGACTTGAAAGCTCATCCCGAATATCCGATGGGGATGATTGTCGGTCAAATGGGCATAGAAGCGAGCTCTAACCAGAAGATTGCCGGAGTTTGGGGCGATCGGCTGATCGAGGTAAATGCCCAAAATCAAGAATTGCGGCTGATGGGAGAGACACCGCCCAAACCCGGTGAGGCGGTGCAGCTAACCATAGACTTGTCCATGCAAAAAGCAGCCGAAAAAGCCCTGGGGAACCGCCGGGGAGCAGTAGTGGCGCTGGATGTCAAAACCGGGGCGGTATTAGTTATGGCCAGCCACCCGACTTTTGACCCCAATCTGTTTACGCGAAAAATCACTAAGGATGAGTGGGAAACTCTTCAAAACCCAGAAAATCCATTTTTGAATCGGGCCACGCAAGGCTATCCCCCCGGCAGTACCTTTAAAATTGTGACTTCCGTCGCGGGCCTGGAGTCGGGCAAATTTTCGCCGGACTCAATTCTGGGTACTTCGTCTTACATTACTGTGGGGGGAATTGATTTTAACGAACACAGCGGCGGTTTCGGCGACATCGGCTTTCGGGAGGCATTGGCTTTCAGCAGCAATACGTTTTTTTATCAAATGGGGATTAGTACCGGGCCGGAGCAAATTTCTAAGTGGGGACACCGCCTGGGAATTGGCAAGGAGACGGATTTGAATCTTTTGGGGCTAGGCGGCGGCGATCACGGTCAAGCCCCGACGCCGGCCGAGAAGGAGAAAATATATAAAGAACCTTGGTATGCGGGTGATACGGTAACGATGTCGATCGGGCAGGGGTTGGTGTTGATGACTCCTTTGGAGGGGGCGGTGATGGTGAGTTCGATCGCGAATGGGGGCTATCGCGTGAAGCCTCATCTTTTGACTTCCATGACCGGCACAGCGGAGACTCAACGGGTACATACGGGGATGAAACCTTCAACAGTTCAGGTGGTTAAGGAAGGACTGATCGCGGTAGTTGCCGAGGGTACGGGACAGGGATTGAATGACGGTTCGATTCCGCTGACAGCGGGCAAAACAGGGACTTCGGAGGTCATCGGACAGGAGGATCACTCTTTGTATGTGGCTTTCGGGCCCGCTGACAAGCCGGAAATTGCGATCGCCGTGGTTGTGGAAAATGGCGGTTATGGTTCTGTTGCCGCCGCCCCGATCGCCAAAGAGGTATTTCAAGCTTATTTTGGGCCACCGAAAAAGGTGAAGCAGCCAGTAGTTATTAGTCCTTAGTTATGGGGCATTGGGCATTGGGCATTGGGCATTGGGAATTGGGCATAGTTTCTTCCTTCTTCCTTCTTCCTTCTTCCTTCTTCCTTCTTCCTTCTTCCTTCTTCCTTCTTCCTT